>JBFZES010000242.1:0-15365 GCA_041306725.1 Spirochaetaceae bacterium
ATGGGGGCCCGCAAGGAGTTCGTGCAATTGCACGGCGAAGGCGTGCGCGTGGGCGGCGTGCGTATCCATTACCGCTCCATGAGCCACCCGGGGGGCTGCTACAGCTACGCCCTTGAGGAGGGCGGCAAGAAGGTCATCTATTCGACCGATACCGAGCTGGACGCGAAGGATTTCGACCGAAGCCCCGAGAATGAGCGATATTTCGGCGACGCGGATGCCCTTATCATCGATGCGCAGTATACTCTAGGAGAGGCCATAGAGAAGCAGTACTGGGGCCATTCGTCATTCAGCCTCGCGGCGGATTTCGCCGCGTCGTGGCGGATAAAGAGGCTCATACTCTTCCACCATGAGCCCAGTTACAACGACCGCAAGATAGAGTCCATTTTGAAGTCGGCCGCCTGGTACTTAAGCCACATGGAAGAGCGCGGCGTGAGCGTGGTTTTGGCTCGGGAGGGCCTGGAGCTTGAGATTTGACCAATTCGCCGACAAGCCGCAAAGCCTTACCCTGCGCGGCGCCGAGCTTGCCGGCCTGTATCTGGCCCTGTGGGCCCAGGAAGACGGGCTTGACGGCTATCAGCGCTCCGCGCTGGAGGGCATCCGCGCGCTGCTCTATGAGAATTTCTCGATCGAAGAGATGGAAGGCATAGAGCAGAGTTACAAGCATAGGCTTTCGTATCCATCCGCAGGCAGGTGAAGGCACCATGAACACGGCGAAGAAGCCCAGGGCGGCTGCCTTGGGGGCTCTGCTCTTAGTATTCCTAATCCTCATAGCAGGTACCTTGGTGGCCCTCAGCGTGGTCATGGCCAGGCTCGACAGTCCCGCGCCCGCCTTGTCCGGCGCCGGAGCACTGTTCAAGGTGGCCCAGGGCGAAAGCGCCGGCGCCATAACGCGCAGGCTGCTTGAAAGCGGCTATATACGCTCGGAACTGTATTTTAGGCTCCTCCTCAAAGCCAAGGGCTTGGAATCGTCGCTTAAGGCGGGCAGCTACGAATTCAAGGCCGATATGCGCACCACGGATATCATCGATATGATCGCCTCGGGCAAGCAGCGCCTCGTGCGCTTCTCCATAGCGGAAGGAACGGGCATAAAGGCGGTAGCCGAAGCGGCCGAGCGTTCAGGCATAGCCAGCGTAGCATCCTTTATGGCCGCCGTTTACGACCCCGGGCTCCTCGATGAGCTCGGCGTGCCCGGCGGGTCCTTCTTGGGCTATCTGTACCCCGATACCTACTTGCTGCCCGAAGAAGCCGGCGCCGATGCCCTTATACGCCTCATGGTCTCCACCTTCCGGGCCAAGCTCGCCGAGCTGGCGCCCGCGTCCGCCTCCTTAAGCGCGGAGGAACTGCGGCGCTACGTGGTGCTCGCCAGCGTGGTGGAGCGCGAATACCGCATACCCGAAGAGGCGCCGCTTATGGCCGGCGTGTTCTGGAACAGGCTGCGCATAGGCATGGCCCTGCAGTCCTGCGCCACGGTGGTGTACGTTATCACCGAGCGACAGGGCAAGCCGCACCCTACGCGCATCTTCGACCGTGACTTGCAGATAGACGACCCCTACAATACCTATCAGTTCCCCGGCCTTCCTCCCGCTCCCATATGCAATCCCGGGGCCGTGGCCCTCTCAGCCGTCTTCAATCCCGTAAATTCCCGCTACCTCTATTTTAGGCTCGTGGACGAGGCTTCGGGCAAGCACTACTTCTCGGAAAGCCTCGACGAGCATATACAGGCGGCAGGCTTGGCCGTGAAGCCCCGCTCATAATGAAGCGCCTGCCCGAGCGCGTCATACAGGAGGTCGTGTCTCATAGCGATATCGTGCGCGTCATTGGCGAGTACGTGCGGCTCGAAAACCGCGGCGGCCGCTACCTAGGGCTGTGCCCCTTCCATAACGAGAAGACTCCTTCCTTCAACGTGCATCCCGATAAGGGCTTCTTTTATTGCTTCGGCTGTAAAAAGGGCGGCGACGTTATCAGCTTTATCAAGGAGGCTGAGCATTGCGGCTACCTAGAGGCCATCGAGCGCCTCGCGGATAAGGCGGGCATAGCGCTCTCCTACGAAGGCGAGGACGATCCTGAGGCCCAGAGGGCCGCCCAGCATAAGGATGCCCTCTACGAGCTCTACGAGCGCCTCGTAGCCACCGTCCATCACCTGCTCACCGATGACGCCCGCGGCAAGGCGGCCCTCGACTATGCCCGCTCCCGCGGCTTAAGCGATGAGCTCATAGCCCGTTTCAGGCTTGGCTACCTGCCGGCAGACCGGCGTTGGCTCTATCGCTTCCTGCTATCAAAATCCTATTCCCCCGATTTCCTCAAGGACAGCGGGCTTTTTTCGGCTAAATATCCCGAAGTATGTTTGTTTTCCGATCGCCTGCTCTTTCCTATAGAGGACGTGCGGGGCAGGGTCGTGGCTTTCGGTGGCCGCCTGCTCGCCGGCGAGGGGCCAAAGTATATCAATTCGCCGGAAACCCGGCTGTTTAAGAAGCAGGACAACCTCTTTGGCCTGCACGCGTCGATCAAGGGCATACGCGAAAAGGGGCAGGCCATCCTGTGCGAAGGATACATGGACGCCATAGCCTTTCACGCCGCGGGCCTTGACTATGCGGTGGCGCCGCTGGGAACCGCGTTCACCGCGCAGCAGGCGGCGCTCCTAAAGCGCTACACGCCCACCCTTGTGCTCAGCTTCGACAGCGACGAGGCCGGAAGGAAGGCCGCCGAGCGGTCCATAGGCATAGCCGAGGCCGCCGGCCTCACGGTTCGGGCCTTAGTTTTGTCGGAAGGCAAGGATCCCGCCGAACTAATGCAGAAATATGGGCCGCAGCGATTGAAAAAAGAAGCGGAATCGACTATAACTGCCGATGATTTCCTTCTGAATTACGCGGTCCAGCTCAAAAACCAGGGCGGCACGGAAGGAATTGCGGCGGCTTTCGCGTACGTTTTCCCGTTTATGGCCGGTTTCTCGTCCGCTTTGCGGCGCGACGGCTTTTTGGAGGCCGCCGCCGGGCGCTTGCATGTCGATCCGGCTTCAGTGCGGAGCGATTTTGATCGATTCTTGCATAAGCGGATCGAGCCTCGCGAGCGCGAGCTGAGGGAGCCTGCGCTTAGCTTCGTGCCGAGCCCCGACGCGGAACTCTTGGCGGCTTTGGCCGCCCACCCGGCCCAGTTCGAGAAGGCGCGCGCGGCGCTCGATACGGCTAGCTTTGAGGACGAAGCCTTGCGTGACGCCTTCATCGCCATGGAGGACTGCTACCGCAGGGACGATAACGGGCTCGCGGCGGTAGTGGCGGCCCTGCAGGACGAAGGGCTTAAGAATTTCATCCTTGAGCGCGCGTCAAACGGCGCCTACGAGCAGGATCCTGAGCGCTTTATCGCCGATGGCGTCTTTAGGATACGGGAGCGCAGCGTCAGAAAGCGCATACGCAAGATAGTAGCGCGCATACGGGACTATGACGAAGAACGGGACGGGGACGAAACCTCCCTTAATGACCTTCTCTATGAAAAAATGTATCTTGACAATGAATTATCCCGGATAAAGGAAGAGCGGCATGGGAGATCTTGAACTCGACCCCGCAATTACGAAACTGCTGGAATACGGCAAGGTTAAGAAGACCATAAGCTTTGACGAGCTTTCTGATTTTCTGCCCGAGCATATACTCAGTTCCGACAAGATCGATGGCGTATTGGCTCTCCTCGAGACGAATAACATTCAGATCGAGGAGGAAGACCTCCCGGCGGAAGAGCCCGCCGAGCCCAAGGAGCACGAGGAAGTAGAACGCAGCCCCGGGCAGGACAAGAAGCGCCTGGTATACAACGATAAAGACAGCGCCGTCGACGATCCTATTCGGCTCTATCTGCGCGAGATAGGCAAGGAAAACCTGCTGACCGCCGAGCAGGAAGTCGAGCTGTCCAAGCAGATGGAGGACGGCGAGAACATAATCAAGGGTATAATCAAGGAAAGCGGCATGCTTATCCCTGAATTCTACTCCATAGCCTTGAAGGCCAAGCGCGAGACGGGTTCGCAGCAGCGCAAGGAAAACTCCGAGCGCATAGCGGAACGCCGCAGGCTCAACCAGTTCTACCGGGACGTCCTCCGCGACACCCAGGCGGAAATGCGCGGCTACATGGACGCCAAGAAGCGCATAGCGTCCAAGGGCGGCGAGGTGCTCAAGGACGAGGCCCTCATACAGCTGCGCGATCCCCTGGTGGAGCGCCTCTCCCAGGCCGATCTGCATCCCGAGGAAATAAACAGCTTCTCCGAGAAATTCATCAACGCCGCCAAGCGCATCAAGAAGTACCGGCGCGAGCAGGAGAGGCTTGAGCGCACCCTGCAGGTGTCCAACCTCCGCGAACTGCGCGTGCTCGGGCGCAACCTTACGCTTAAGGAGCGCAGGGACCAAATAGAGTCCGACCTGAACATAAGCGCCGACGAGATCAAAGAGCGCATACGCCAAATCCAGGTAACGGAAAAGAAGCTCGAAGAGCTTGAGTACGCCTTCGAGAGCAACTGCGAGGCGATCATATCGATGGCCCGGGAAATCAACCGCGGCCGCATCATGATGAAAAACGCCAAAGACCGGCTCATAAAGGCCAATCTTCGCCTCGTGGTGTCCATAGCCAAGAAGTATACGAACCGCGGCCTGCATTTCTTCGACCTCGTGCAGGAAGGCAATATTGGCCTTATCAAGGCGGTAGAGAAGTTCGAGTACCGCAAGGGCTACAAATTCTCCACCTATGCCACCTGGTGGATACGCCAGGCCATAACCAGGTCCATAAGCGACCAGGCCCGCACTATACGCGTGCCCGTGCACATGATAGAGCAGATCAACAAGGTGGTGCGCGAGTCCAGGCAGCTCATGCAGAAGCTCGGCAGGGAACCCAGCGACGAGGAAGTGGCTGGGCAGCTTGGCTGGCCGGTATCGAGGGTAAAGAGCGTGAAAAACGTGGCCCGCGAGCCCATATCGCTTGAGACGCCCATAGGAGAGGACGAGGATAGCCTCTTAGGCGACTTTATCGAGGACAAGGAGATAGAGAATCCGAGCGTACAGACCGATTATAAGCTCCTGCAAGAGCAAATACGCTCGGTATTGTCCACCCTGCCGCCCCGGGAGCAAGAAGTGCTGCGCATGCGCTTCGGCCTTGACGACGGCTATTCCCTGACGCTGGAAGAAGTAGGCCTCTACTTCAACGTTACCAGGGAGCGCATACGCCAGATAGAGGCTAAGGCGCTGAAAAAGCTACGCCACTTCAAACGGAGCCAAAAGCTCCGGGATTACGTAGACCACTGACCGCTTCGGAGAACTCTGGCCGCTGTGCGGCCGGTCGTTGCTACGGAACGCTTTCGCGTGCTATAATCCGCCGGCCCCCGCGGCATATTCCTAACGAGGTGACATTATATGTTGATGGAAGACCTGTTTGAAAGGCTTAAGACGTTCCAGGAACTCCTTTTGGAGCGCGTCGCCATAGAGAAAGAAATACGAGAGCTCCCAAAATCAATCGCCGCCCAGGAAGAAGTGCTGACCAGGGCCCGTAAGTCGCAGCTTGAGAAAAAGACCCGCTATGAGGATTTGAGCGCCAAGGTGCTTGAGCTTAAGGGTAACCTCGCCGAAACGGTGGCCCTTAAGGATAAATCCGAGCAGATGATGGACAGCATATCGAGCCCGCGCGAGTTCGAGGCCTTGAATAAGGAAATTACCGAAGCGGGCCTTAAAGAAGACCAGCTGCGCAAGGAACTCAAGCGCGAGGACGAAAACCTTAAAGAGGCGACGGAGGAGCTCCATTCCGCCGAGACCCTCATTTCGTCGCAGGAAGAGGAGATAGGCCAGAAGAAGGAGCGCATCAGGACCGATGAATCGGCCATGGTCGCCCGCGTGGCCGAGCTCAGAGCCAAGGAACAGACCACAACCGACGGCATAGACAGCGAAGTGATATACAAGTTCGAGCGCATCATACGGTCCAAGGAAGGCATAGGCATCGTGCCCGTGCGCGGCGTCGTGTGCTCTGGATGCTCGATGATACTGCCCGCCCAATTCGTCAACGAAGTGCGTCAAAGCAACAAGATAACCTTCTGCCCCTATTGCTCGCGCGTCCTTTTCTACCAGGAAAGCGGCGACCAGGACGATATCATGGTCGACATAGAGTCTGGCAGCCTTGCCGACCTCGACGATTTCGGCGATGAGTCCGACGACGAATCCTATGACGATGACATGGATGGCGATAAAGGCGGCATGGACGATAGCGAAGATTAAATAGTAGGGGCGGGCCGGGGCGCCGCCGCCGCGCTAACGCGTTGCGGAGGAAAGTCCGGGCTCGAAAGAATGCGACGCCGGCTAACGGCCGGGAACGCTTCCGGCGACGGAAGCGCTACAGACAGCGCAACAGAAAGTATACCGCTAGCCTCCTTTTTAGGAGGGAGTAAGGGTGAAAGGGTGGGGTAAGAGCCCACCGCGTTCGCGGCGACGCGAACGGCACGGCAAACCTCGTCGCGAGCAAGGCCGAGCAATGGATACGCGCTATTCGCGCCCCGTTCAGGGCTATGCCATGAACGGGAATCCATGGGTTGGTCGCGTGATCCACGGCGCAAGCCGTGGGCTAGATGGATGGCGCCCGCCGCGCGAAAGCGCGGTACAGAACCCGGCTTATAGGTCCGCCCTTTTTTTATGAAGATCGACGGCGAATACTCTCCGGCCAAGGGCTTTCATTGACTGTACAAGCCCTCTCATGGTACAAAGTACGCTACAGTATGCGGCGTACTTTGCGAGCTTTTTCAGTACATAACGAACCCTATCTCAGAAAGCGACGGAACAGGCGCTTGGCCGTTTTTGCGGCACTAGCCCTGCTCGCTATAGCCCTGGCCTTTACCGTTCCTCGCTTGGTTCCGATCGTGGCCGGGGCGGACCGCGGCTCTAGCCCCCGGGTGGAAAAAGGCGAAGTCCTTGCCCTGTGGGACGCCCGCGACATGCAGGGGGTGCGTACCGCTTCAGAGCTTGCGTTAGGCGGCTCCCCCATGGACCCGTTTTTTCTTTCCTTTAAGGGCTTATCGTCGTTTTACCTAGCCCTCGCGGAGATAGACGCGGACGCGAGGCAGTCGCTCCTGGACGACGCTATCTTCTCGCTGCGAAAATCATTTTTGCCAGGCGCTCATCCTATAGAATCCCAGGCCCGCTTCATACTGGGCAAGGCGTACTTCCATAAGGGGCAGGACTATTACGAAGAAGCCATAGAGGCCATCGAAGCGGCCATGGCCGCCTCGGCCGTATATGACGACGGCTGGGAGTACTTGGCCTTAGCCGCGCAGGCCTTGGGTTACCATGAGCGTAGCGTTGGCTACTTTGAGGAAGCCATGGAACGCGCGCCGGATTCGGCCGAACTTAAGGCCGCCGGAGCCCATGCCTATCTTGAGCTTGGAAATTTCGAGCGGGCGGAAAGCTTGGCCCTCAGCGCCTACGCGGACAGCCAGGATGATTATGTGCGCGAGCGCTGTTCGTTTATGCTCGCCGACCTTTACAGGAAACAGGGCCGCATGGCGGAAGCCCTCGGCCGGTACAGCGAAATAAAAAGCGTAAATCCGGAGTCGGCCGATGCCTGGTACTATGAAGGCCTCGTGCTTATGGAAACCGGAGAACCGATAAAGGCTCGAGCCTCCTGGCGCAAAGCGGTCTCAATAGACCCTATGCACAGCGGAGCGCGCCTTAAGCTAGCAGAACGATCGTAGACAGCTATAGTGCAAGGAGCGCTTCCATGGCCAGAAAAAGATTTCTAGACGCGTTTTCACTCGATATCGGTATAGACTTGGGCACCTGCAATACGCTCATTTACGTGCGCGGCAAGGGTATCGTGATCAATGAGCCCTCGGTCGTGGCGGTGGAGCGCGGCACCAAGCGCGTGCTGGCGGTGGGCTCCGAAGCCAAGCGCATGCTCTGGAAGACCCCGGGCAATATCGTCGCCATACGGCCCCTGCGCGACGGCGTCATAGCCGACCCCGATACCACCGAGAAGATGATCAAATACTTCATACAAAAAGTCATACCGCGCCGCTGGTTCATCAAGCCGCGCATGGTCATAGGCATACCTACCTGCATAACCGAGGTGGAGCGGCGCGCCGTCATAGAGGCCGCCTACAAAGCCGGCGCGCGCGAGGTGGAAGTGCTGCCGGAATCGCTTGCGGCGGCCATAGGCTCGGACATACCCATCCATGAGCCCGCCGGCCACATGATCTGCGATATAGGCGGCGGCACGACCGAGATATCGGTCATTTCCCTTAAGGACCTCGTCGTGACCAACGCCATACGCATAGGCGGCGACGAGTTCGACGAGGCCATCATCAAGCATATACGCGGCGCCCACAACCTGATCATAGGCGAACAGACCGCGGAGCGGCTCAAGATAGAGATAGGCAACGCGTCCCCCGACAAGATCATCGAAAAGGTGGAGATAAAGGGCACGGACGCCATTACCGGCCTGCCGCGCAGGCTCGAGATCGACTCGGTCGAGGTGCGCGAGGCCCTTCAGGAGCCGATAAACCAAATCGTGGAAGAGATCAAGAAGACCCTCGGCCAGACGCCTCCTGAGCTCGCGGCGGATATCGTCGAGCGCGGCATAGTCATGGCCGGCGGCGGCTCGCTGCTCAAGGGCCTGCCCCGCCTCATAGCCAAGGAGACGGGCGTGCCCGTCATACTGGCCGAGCGCCCGCTCGAGTGCGTGGCCATAGGCGCGGGAAAGTATTTTGAGGCCATCCAGGGCGTGGACATAGCCTTCGGATCAGCCGGTTCCATGAAGCTCTAGCCGTGGCCCGGGAAGACGCGCGATCGCTCCGCCTACGGGGCTTTGCCTCGGCGCTGATGCTCGTCGTTTCGCTCATTACCCTGACCGTATCCACGAGGAGCCTCGTGGGCGTGCCCCAGCAAGTAGGGCTGTCCATCCTGTCCTTCGTTCAGCGGGGCTTCAATTCCGTGTCCAGCTTCTTCGCGGAGACGGCCGCGAGCATAGTCGAGCTGAGGCGCCTTCAGAAGAGCCACGATGAGCTCATAGCCCAACTTGAGCTCCTGACGAACCAGCAGCGCAGTTTTTCCGAGCTGCGCGGCGAGAACGAGCGCCTAAAGGAACAGCTGGGCTTCGCGGCCAGGCAGAACTACAGCGCCATAGCTGGCCGCATCGTCGCGAAGGATCCGGAAAACCTCTATGCCACCTTCGTCGTGGACCGCGGCATAGCGCATGGCGTGCGCAAGAACCAGGCGGTGGTGGCGTACCAGGATGGGGTGGAAGGCCTCGTGGGCAAGGTGCTCGAAGTCAGCCGCACTAGCTGCATAGTCGTTCCGCTGTACGATACGGCGACCTATGTGGCGGTGCGCCTTGAGCGTTCCCGCTACGAGGGCTTGGCCGTGGGCACGGGCAGCGATGACTCGCCCCTTATCATGAAGTATGTCAAAAAGCGCGCCGGGGACGAGATCCAATACGGCGACCTCGTCGTTACGAGCGGCCTGCAATCGCTTTACCCGGCGGGCATAGCCTTGGCGCGCGTATCGAAGATACGGGTTTTTGATTACCTTACCTCGCTCGAGCTGGAAATGGAGCCGGTATTGGATTTCGGACGCCTTGAATACGTATTTATCGTGCAGCGGGACGCGTCGGCCGGCGCGGAGGCGGAATTGTGATACGGCGCTTCCTCTTATCGCTTAGCTTAGTTACGCTCGCGCTCATCGTGCAGTCGACCTGGCTCGAAGCCATAGCCATACGCTCGGTGCTTCCTGACCTTGCCCTGCTCGTCCTCGTGTTTATTTCCTTCCACAGCCCCTCTTTACAGGGCCAGGCGGTAGGCTTCGTCGCGGGTTTCCTGCAGGATGGCATAAGCGCCGGTCCATTGGGGCTCAATTCCTTCGTCAAAACCGCTATAGCCTGGTCGTTCAACGCCTTATCGGGAAAGTTCTATATCGACCGCCTTCTTATGCCCCTGCTGTTCGGCTTCACGGCCACGCTGCTCAAGGCCCTCTACTACGCGCTCCTGTCCTGGATATTCGGCGATAAGGTTCAAGCCTACCAATTCTTCTCCGCCTACCTATGGATAGAAGCCGGCTATAACGCGGCCCTGGCGCCGCTCTTATTCCTCGTGCTCTCTCCCATAAAACGCTTTCTGGTGTCGCGGGAAATAAGCTCATGAGCGACCTAAGCGGCCGAGGCGAGGACTTTTCGCCGATAAAGATCATTGCCCTCGCCGGCGCCGCGCTGCTGCTCTTCCTTTGGTACAGCTCGTTCCTGCTCTATCTGCAAATCGTAAAAGGCGGCGAATATCAGGTGCGCGCCGTAACCATAGCCAGCCAGATAGAGCGGCTCCCCTCGCAGCGCGGCGAGATTTACGATCGCAACTATAACCTGCCCCTCGTGCTGAACGTGGACACCTTCGCCGTGAGCCTCGTGCCCGCCGAGCTTCCCGATGAGCTTCGCGACACGGTCTTTTCCAAGCTTGCCGCCCTTACCGATATATCGGTAGCCGAAATCCACCGTAAGGTGCCCCCGTCCTTTTACCGTTTGTTTCAATCGATCGAGATCGTGTCGTCCGTTGACCAGAGCGTCATAACAGCCATAGCCGAGCGCATAGACGAGTTTCCCGGCGTATCCTGGTATGCCCGCCCCATGCGCAATTACCTTGAGGGCGGCAGCTTCTCGCACCTCATAGGCTACGTGGGCGAGATATCGCGCGATGAGCTTAAGCTCTTTTACAATCGGGGCTATCAGTCCGGCGATATCATAGGCAAGTCCGGCGTGGAACGGGTGTACGATGCATCGCTCCGCGGCATAGACGGCAGGCAGTTCAAGACCGTCGACGTAAAGGGCCGCCGTATCGAAGGCGGCGTGCGCGACGTGGTGCCGCCGGTCATGGGCAAGAACGTGAGCCTCACCATAGACCGTAATACCCAGCTCCTCGCCGAGAAGGCACTTGGCGAGCGCATAGGCTCCATCGTCGTGCTCAAGCCGTCTACCGGCGAGATCCTCGCCATGGTTTCCTACCCTAGCTACAATTCCAATTCCATTATCGCCAAGGGCGGCAACAACGAATACGCGCGGCTCTTGAACGATCCCCGTAATCCGCTTATCAACCGCGCCATACAATCGAGCTACCCGCCGGCATCCACGTTTAAGGTGATCATGACCGCGGGCATAATCGAGGAGAAGGCCTTTCCCCTCGACGCCACGGTGCTCTGCACCGGAGAGATCGATTATGGCGATCGCGTATTCCGCTGCTGGATACGCAAGCCGGGTCACGGGAAACTCGATCTTGCCGGGGCCTTGGCCCAGTCGTGCGACGTGTATTTCTGGGAAGTGGGACGGGATAAGCTCGGCATAGAGCGCATCGTCGACTACGCCAAGCAATTCGGCTTTGGCGAACTCACGGGCGTGGATCTCCTAGGCGAGGTAGCCGGCTTCGTGCCCACGCCCCAGTGGAAGGAACGGCGCTTCCACGAGAAATGGCTTGGCGGCGATACGCTCAATCTTTCTATCGGCCAGGGATATTTGCTGACCACCCCGCTTCAAGTCGCGAATATGGTAGCTATGGTAGTCAACGAGGGCGTTATATACCGCCCCTATATCCTTAAGGACATACGGGACCCGGTAAGCGGCACTATACTGACGAAGACGACGCCGGAACTGCTCACCGCCTCGCGCATATCCAAGGATACCTTTAAGCTTACCAAAGAGAATATGCGCGGCGTCATGACCACGGGTACCGCACGGTATCCCGTGAATACGAAGGTCGTGCAGGTGGCGGGCAAGACGGGTACCGCGGAAGTGGGATTGAGTGACCGTTGGCACTCCTGGTTCGTGGGCTACGGCCCCTATGACGCGGCGAGCGCCGACGACATGATAGTCGTGGTAGCCATGATCGAGGCTTCCAATCCATGGGAATGGTGGGCGCCGTACGCCACCAATATCGTCTTCCAGGGCTACTTCGCGGGACAGAGCTACGAGGAGGCCGCGGGAGCCCTTGGCCTCTTGAACCGGCCGCGGGCCGCCGTGGGCAGGGTGGAATAATGCTTTCCGTACGCTCCCTCGTCAAATCCATCGACTGGATAGTCGTGGCCGCGATATTCGTGCTCATGGTCATCGGCATACTCTTCATATACTCCTCAGGCGTGAACAGCGAAGGCATACTCATCAATAACGAGTATATAAAGCAAATAATATGGGCCGCCTCGGGCCTCATGTTTATGCTCGCGCTTACCATCGTGGAGCCCAAGCGCCTCCCAGACTATACGGCTCTCCTGTACGGCCTCATGGTACTGCTGCTCGTGTACACGAGAATTTTCGGCAAAGTGGTCAACGGAGCCCGTTCCTGGCTGGGGCTTTTCGGCGACCTGGGCATACAGCCCTCAGAGTTCATGAAGATCGCCGCCATTCTCTTCCTCGCCCGCTACCTGGATTTGACTAAGCATGAGCTGGGCTCCTTCCGCCGCTTTGCCCTCTCCTTTGGCATTATGCTCCTTCCCATGGCCCTCATCCTTAGCCAGCCGGATTTCGGCACCGCCTTGGTGTATTTCCCCCTGTATCTAGGCGTGGCTTTCGTGGGCGGCATAGCGCTTCGTTACCTGGCCTTCCTTCTGCTTGCCGGTTCAATAGCCATAGTCATGACGGTCATGCCGCTCTGGCAGGGCCTTGTGGCCACCGAGCCCTCTCTATTCCTACGCATATTCTACGAAGAGCCCTACGTGTTTTTCGTCATCGCCCTGGCCGGCTTCGCCCTTGCCTTGTCGGCGCTCGGGTATCGCTTCTTCAAGAAGCGCTATTACTATTGGCTGGCGTTTCTGTCGCTTGGGCTCATGCTCGGCCTCGTAGCCTCCATACTCGGCCATAAGGTGCTCAAAGACTATCAGATCATGCGGCTCGTCGTGTTCCTGGACCCGTCCGTGGACCCCTTGGGCTCAGGCTGGAACATCGTGCAGTCGATTACCGCCATAGGCTCCGGCGGTTTCGCCGGCAAGGGCTTCCTGCAGGGCACGCAGAGCCATTACCGCTACCTGCCCCAGCAGAGCACCGATTTTATCTTCAGCATCATATCCGAGGAGCTGGGCTTCATCGGCGGCATCATAATCTTTACGCTCTTCCTCGTCATAGCCCTGCGGCTCCTCATGTCGCTGCGCACCCTCAGTTCGGCTTTCCAGCGCAATCTCATCGCGGGCATCGTAACCATGGTGCTCTTCCATTTCATGATCAATGCGGGCATGGCCATGGGCATCATGCCCATAACCGGCATACCGCTCTTGTTCTTATCCTATGGAGGCTCGTCGCTGTGGGCCATATGCATGGGCATAGGCCTGTGCCTTGGCATAGGCGCTAGGAGATACGATCTTTGATTAACCGAGTCGACCCTATAAAGGCCCTTGGCCCCGCGCTGCAGGCTATAGAGAAGCCGGCGCGCTATCTGGGCGGCGAGAGCGGCAGCTGCGTTAAGGCGGATGCCGCTTTTTCCTTTATGCTCTGTTTCCCCGATCTCTATGAGATAGGCATGTCTAATAATGCCATGCGCATACTGTATGCGGGGCTCAACGCGATTGATGGCGTATCGTGCGAGCGCGTGTTCGCTCCCGCGAAAGACTTCGCGGCCCTCCTTAAAGAGCGCGCCTTGCCCCTGTACGGCCTTGAGAGCGGCAGGCCCGTAGCCGGCGCCGATATACTGGGCTTTACGGTGGGCTACGAGCTTGCCGCCACGAATATACTGGGCGTGCTCGATGCCTCCCTCATACCGCTGCGCGCTAAGGATAGGACGGACGGGCACCCTCTCGTCATAGCGGGAGGACCGGCTATGACCAACCCTGCGCCTTACGCCGCCATACTCGACGCGGTATGGATAGGCGAGGCCGAGGAAAGCTTTTTCGAGCTCGTGGCCGAACTGGCCGCGCTTAAGGCCGGAGGCGCCGGACGCGCCGCCCTGCTTGAGCGCCTGCGCGCGGAGAGCGCCGTGTGGATGCCGGGCAAGACCGCCCTGCGGCGTATATTCGAGGGCTTTTCCGATAAGCTCTATGGCCACCGCTTTCCCATACCCGTGCTCAAGCCCGTGCAGGATCATGGCGTGGTAGAAGTCATGCGGGGCTGCCCTAATGGCTGCCGATTTTGCCACGCGGGGTATTTTTACCGCCCGCAACGCCTGCGAAGCCCTCGCTTGCTATGGCGGGAAGTGGAGACGCAGATAAAAGACGCGGGGCACCGGCAGATTACCCTCTCGTCCCTGTCCAGCGGCGATTACCCCGGTATTTTTACGCTGCTATCCCTCCTCAATGAGCGCTGGGCAGGCGATGGCGTATCCTTCCAGCTGCCTTCCCTTAAGGTTGAATCCTTTCCCCTTGAGCTTATAGACCAGATATCGGGTACCAGGAAATCGGGGCTTACCTTCGCGGTGGAAACGCCCCTCGATCAATGGCAGATGACTATCAATAAGCGGGTAGGGCTGCCTAAGGTCCTCTCCATCCTGCGCGAGGCCGAGGCCAGGGGTTACAAGGTAGCCAAGTTCTATTTCATGCTGGGCCTTCCCTTGCCCGCGGCCGCTCAGTCCGAGGAAGAGGCCATCATAGGCTTCGTGCGCGAATTGCTCGCGGCCACGAGTGTGCGGCTCAATATTACCTTGGCTACCTTTGTGCCAAAACCCCATACGGCTTTCCAATGGAGCGCGCAGCTGCCCCATGAGGAGGCGGCCAGGCGCATATACGCCATTAAGGACGCCTTGCGGCAGGATAAGCGGGTAAAGATCAGCTACCATGGCCCCTTCCTTTCCTGGCTCGAAGGCATAGTGGCGCGGGGCGACGAGCGGGTAGGGGAGCTCCTCCTCGATGCCTATGCCCGCGGGGCGAGCTTTGACGCCTGGGATGATCTCTTTAATAAGGATGCCTGGCTCGGCGCCCTTGAGGCGAGCGGACTCGATCCTAAGCTCCTCCTAGCCGAAAAGGAGCTCGACGCGACGCTGCCGTGGAAAGACGTTAAGCTCCGCGTGTCCACGGCCTACCTTAAGCGCGAAGCGCTTAAGGCGCGCGATTCGATTATGACGCCCATCTGCGCCGAGGGCTGCGGCGACAGCTGCTCTTCGTGCTCCGATGAGCTGCGGGTTCCGAACGAAAGTATACATGCCGATATTCAAAAGGACTTCGCGGACATACGGAGCGAGCTGGATGCCAGGCCGAAAGAGGCGCCGCTCGCGGTGAACCACGACGCCCCCGACTACAAGCGCATGCGCCTGCTGTTTTCGTATACGAAGACGGGCGTAGCCGCGTACTACCCGCATCATACGCTCTGGAACATCATAGCCGCGGCCTTTGAGCGCGCGGGCATATTCCTTGAATATTCGCAGGGCTTTAACCCTGCGCCACGGCTCGAGATATCGGAGCCGCTCAGCCTCG
>JBFZES010000243.1:0-7016 GCA_041306725.1 Spirochaetaceae bacterium
TCGGGGAGGCCGTCTTTAAGCCAGCCGGGTGGGAAACGCTTGCTCCTAAGGAATTCCATGCCCGCGTGGAGCAGCGGCATGCCCTGGGCCGTAAGCGTGAGGCTCAGGGCCAGGCGCCCAAGCCGCGCGTAGTAGCCTTCGCCTTTTCCGGGCTCCACGAGCTCCAGTTTGTCCCTGAGCGTAAGGTTGTCGTGCACTTCCACGTAATTGACGCTGGCTCCGCTCCTCTGTCCCCAGGGCTTGGGCATGGCCGTGCCCTTGACCAGGCCGTTCCTTACCTGGGGATGCCGCGCCGCGCCCACTATGCCGAACTTGACGCTCTCCGCGAATGCGCCCCCGTGCAGCCAACCAGGTTCGCCCGCGTCGAATACCGAGCCCTTTACGCCGTCGCGGAAGGCGTCGTTGAACATGCCGTAGCCCGGCAGGCGGCGTATATTCTTCTGGCTCGCGGGCTTAAAGCCTTTATCGTCGCCCCGGTACATATCCCAGCCTTCGCCGTAGAGGAGCAGGTCGGGCTTAATGTCCCGCAGCCGCGCTTCGACATATCGCATAGCTTTCAGGTCGTGCAGGCCAATGAGGTCGAAGCGGAAGCCCGACAGCTTATAGCCTTGCAGCCACCAGCAAAGGGTATCGGCCATGTAGCGTCGGAACATGAAGCGCTCGCTGGCCGTATCGTCGCCCGCGCCCGAGTCGCGCCGCCCCCGGAAAAAGTAGCCGGGCACGCAGGCTTCCAGCGCCGATAGGCGCAGGTCGGGCACGTGGTTGTATACCACGTCCATGATTATGCCTATGCCCGCCTGGCCGTAGGCCTGGACCAAATGGCGCAGCTCCAGAACCCGGCAGGAGCCGTCGGCGGGATCGCTTGCGTAGGAGCCTTCGGGCGCGGCGTAGTTGCCCGGGTCGTAACCCCAATTGAAAGCGCCGTGCTCGCGTCGCGCGCGGTAGTCGGGCTCGCGCACGCGGGCTTCGTCCACCGATAGGAAATCGAAGACGGGCAGGAGTTGCACATGAGTGACGCCCAGGGCCTTGACGTGGTCGAAGCCCGTGGGAACGGCGCGTCCTTGGCCGGGCCCGTCTGCCGTAAGCGCCGCGGGAGCGGGGCCAGGCATGGCGAGGGCCGTGCCCGGATGGCAGGCGCCGCGGTAAGCGCAGCGCTTCTCTTCGGGGCCAGTCCAGGAGGGCTTGCTCGTAAGGTCCCGAATGTGGGCTTCCCACACGACGGCGTCGTTGGGCGAGGGGCAGGCGGGTGCATCGAAAGCCTCCCAGCCAGGAGGGCAGGCCTGGGCCGGATCGAGCACCATGCCCCGCAAGCCGTTAAGCCCTGCGCTTAGGGCGTAGGGGTCTATCGTTATGCGCTCTATTCCGTGCGCGCGCACGCGATAGCCGTAGTAGCGCCCGTGCAAATCGCCCGGTACCGCGAGCTTCCAAACGCCTTTGTCTGCCAGCTTGAGCTCGAGAGACGACGGAGCTTCGCCGCCGTCGCCCCTGTCCCAGAGCAATAGGGTCACGCGCGCGGCCGTGGGCGCCCAGAGCCTAAACTCGGTGCGCTCCGGAGCCCATATGGCCCCCAGTTCTTCCTCGCTGTGATAGCGCTGGGCAAAGTCCTCCGAGTCGAACCAGGCGGCTAACGGGCTGATCGCCCCTGAGTCGTAGCGGCCCGCGAGTATGAGTTTCTCCAGGTAATCGGGCGCCTGGGCCGCGCCGTTCCAGGGCGTAAGCCGGGGCGCGGCAAGTCTGAGCCCTTCTAAGGACGGAAAGCGCGGGCGCAGGACTAAGCCTTGGCCGCCGGCCGCGCCCGGCTCATCCGCTTCCTTGCCACGCACGGACAGGCCGCCGCCATCCTCGTCGTAGCTGAAGGACAGGGCTTCCCCGCGGACCAGGGCCAGCTCATGGCGCGCTATGCCTTTGAGACCCGGCAGCTCGAGTACGAGGGCGAGCTTGTTGAACGCAGCCGTCCCGGCCACCGCGGGATCGGTGCCCGCATTTAGAGGCCAGAGCGCGTCGAAGCGTATATGGGAAGCGTTCCGCTCAAAGCTCAGGCAGAGGCGTTCCCCGCGCCCGAAGCGCGGCTCCGCCTTGCCGCCTTTCCATGCCTCCGGCAGGCGGGGCGCAAGGATGATAAGGCCGTCCATAAGCCTGGGCTTGAAGCCCAAGTAGCATTCGAAGGCATTGCGGCTGAATTCGGCCACGCTCCAAGCCTGGGCGTAAGCGCCTGATTCGACGGGCTTGCCGTCAGTCCCCGGCAGGGCGTGGAGGTTTTCGCTCATAGCGCCGGGCGTGCCGCCCTCGAGTATCTGCGCGGCCAGGGCGGCGCTCAGGGTCCAGGCCTGCTCCCGCAGGCCGTGGCGCAGCAGGGCTTCGACGGCGAAGCCGGCGTTCCAGCCCCAGATCGCGCCATTGTGATACGCGGCGTCCTTGTGGTGCAGGCTTGAGCCGTCATGGGCGCCGTGGAAGAAGGGATCCTCCTGGGACAGGCTGGCCACGCCATAGGGGTAGATCAGTTCCGGCACGATGTCGGCCAGTATGGCGGCTTCTATGTCCGGCGAGAGGAGTTCCTCGCCATCCTTGAGCAGCGCGGGCACGGTTATGGCCATGAGGGCGTTGGGCCGGCAGCGCAGGTCAGCCTCGCCTCCGCTGGCTTCCGGGCGCAGGCGGTCCGCGAGGCGGCCCTGTTCGGGAAACCAGAATCGCTTAAGGAAATTGCCCTTTAACAGCGCGGCGGCGGCTCTATAGCGTTCCGCCCGGCTAGCATGCCCCCGCGCGGGGGGGCCGAGCTCGGCCATGCGCGCGCCGCATAGCAGCGCGGCGTAGAAGAGCGCCTGCACTTCCACGGCGCGGTCGCCGCGGTCCGACCATGCTTCCTTGCCGCGTATGCGGGCGTCCATCCAGGTATCGGCCGGGCCGTGCTTCAGGAAGCCCTGCTCATCGCGGCGGGCCAAGTCGGCGTCTAGCGCGCGGTATACGGCAGGGGCGATGGCTTCGATGAAGCCTTCGTCGCCCGAATACTGGGCGTAGTGCCAGCACGCGCGCACGAACCAGGGCGTGCCGTCCGCGGTGTTGAAGATGACGTCGTGGGGGCTTCTCCAACGGTTAGGCACGCGTCCGTAGTTAGGGCTCTTTTCGTCTAGCTCCTGGCGCTCCGCGAAGGTAGCGATGAGTTCCCGCGCTTCATCGAAGCGGCTGGTCGCCAGGAGTATGCCCGGAAGGGCAATAAAGCTGTCCCGGCCCCAGTTATCCCTGAACCAGGGCAGGCCCGCCCATATGCCCAGGCCGTATTCGCGGGTAACGAGGCTCCAGCCGGAAAAGGCGGCCCAGGCCAGCGCGCGGTCGTAGGCTTCCGCGCCCGTGCTGAGCCACGCGCCGTCAAGGAAGGCCGCTACGCGCTGCCGGTGGCGCCCGATAGCCTGCCCCATGGCCAGGCCGCGCGCCTTCTCCAGGGCTTCATGCGCATCGCTGCCCCAGGCCAGGTAGATATCGGCGCGGCCAAGGACCGTTACTGATGGATCGCCGGCCACGGGGCTGAAGGCCTCGAAGCGCTCGGTTCGGGGCAGCTTAAGGCTTGTAGGCGCGACGGGACCGGTGTGGGCGAAGGCCGCGGAAGACGCTACGGCGCAGGCTTCCTCGCCGCCATGGGCCGGATCGGCCTCGCGGACCCAGGCCGGGTACGGGCCGGCCTCGAGGCGCCAGGGCTTGCGCGAACGCGGGAGAGCGAGGGCGAAGCCTTCGCCTTCCTCTACGGACAGCCACGCTGCGCCTTCCTCCATGAGCAGGGCAAAGCCTAAGCCGCCCTGGCTGATTTCACCGGGCAGGAGGCGAAGGCTGAAACGCGTGCGATCGACCAGCGCGCCATTGCGCGCTGCAGCGAGGTCCCTGAGCCTGCGCGTAGTTCCCCGCACATAGCCTTCGCCCTTGCAGGCCGTGCTTGAGAAGAGCTCGATATATCCGCGCTCGCGGTCGCCCCAGGCTATGCGGCGCTCCTCGCCCGCGGCGATCGTAATGGCTAAATCATCGGGAAACTGGGTCATTGAGGACTCCAAAACCGGTTTACTCATGATAGACTACAACGGCGAGAGCGATGGGGCAAGAGGAGAACGTTATGGCTAAGCGGTGTTGGGCGGGAATGCGCGGGAATCGGGTACGGTCGTGGCGCGCGCTTTTGGGGCTGTTCCTTGCCGCCGCCGGGCCGGCCGCGGCGGGCGCCCAGGAAGGGGCCGCCACCGCGTTGCAGGACGCCCGGGGCCCCCCCTACCAGGTGCTCGTCTATTCTTACGCGGATTCCGACGGCGACGGCTGGGGCGACCTGCGCGGCCTGCGGGAAGCGCTTGATTACCTGGATAATGAGCTTGGCGTAAGCGCCCTCTGGCTATCGCCCATACATCCTGCCAGTTCCTACCATGGCTATGACGTGGTCGATTATCGGGGCGTGGACCCGCGCCTCGGAAGCATGGCGGAGTTCGAGGCCCGGGCGGCCGACGCGCGCGGCCGGGGCATTAAGATAATCCTCGATATGGTGTTCAACCATAGCTCGCGCGAGCACCCCTGGTTCCTTGACGCCCTGCGCGGCGCTTCGAGCCCCTACGCCGCCTACTATAAGCTTAAGCAGGAAGGCGTGCGCTACGGTTCGGGCGGGCTTGGCCGCTTTTACCGCGCCGCAAGGCCGGACGGCACGAGCCTTGAGTACTTCTCGGCCTTCTGGGAGGGCATGCCCGACTTGAACCTGGACAATACCGACGTAGTAAACGAGCTCAAGGATATACTGGCTTTCTGGCTAGGCAAGGGCGCGGACGGCTTCCGTTTCGACGCGGCCAAGCACGCTTTTGACCCTAATGAGCTGCCCTCGGGCACGGCTACCCTGGCCTTGAACCGCGCGTTCTGGAACGATTTGCGTCGTTATGCCAGGCGCATAAAGCCGGACGTGTACTTCATAGGAGAGGTGCTCTCCGAGAACGTGGGCGAAGTGGCCGCTTATGCGTCCGTATTCGACGGCCTCTTCGACTTCCCCGCGGCCAAGCTCATATTGGACGCGGTAGGGAGGGGCAGCCCCGGCTCTCTCCTTTCATCCTACGCGTCGAACTATGCCCAGTATGGCCGCGTTCCCGGCTTTCAGCCCGCCCCGCTCCTAAGCAACCACGACCAGGATAGGACCATGAGCGCGGTCCTGGCGCGGCTCGGGCTGGACGCGGCTGCCGGCCTAGGCGGCCCCGTTGCCGGAGCTTCGGCGGCCGGCAGCCAGGCGGCCGTGTCGCAGGCGCGGCTCTTAGCGTTAGCTCGGGCTAAGCAGGCGGCGTCGATAGCGCATACTCTGCCGGGCCTGCCCTTCATCTATTATGGGGAGGAACTGGGCATGACTGGCCGCCGGTATAAGAACGACGACGTGGCCCGCCGGGACGCCTTTCCCTGGGCACGCGCCCCCGGCTCGCCCGTAGCGAGCTGGATGAAGGATGGCGGTAAGCTAGAGCCGGGGCAAAACGCCGGCACGCCAACGCTCGAGGAGCAGCGGGCTGATCCGCTTAGCCTTTTTGCCCATTACCGAAACCTATCCGCGTTGCGGGCGCAGTGCCCGGCGCTGAGGATGGGCACATTTAGCAGGATCGCGTGGCCTGGCTTCGATGGCGGCTATCTCTTGGCTTGGCTGCGCGAGGCTAAGGATCAGACCGCGCTCGTGCTGCATAATATGGATAGCCTTGATTTTAGCGCGCCCATTCCGCCGGGACAGTCTCTGAGGCTTTTGTGGCGCTCCGGAAACGGTCTTGCCCCCAAGCTCGGCGCTGCCCTCGTCGCCGGCGGCGAACTGAGTCTTGGGCCTGGCGAGTCCGCGGTCTACGAGTTGGAACGGTAGCGGGTAATGTAGACGAGCACGATGCGTATGCCGCCTAAAAGAGAATAGGCCAGCCAGAGCAGGGCGGCGTTCAAGGCAGGCAGGAGCAATCCTAGGAGCCCCACGAGGAAGGCCGGCCCCGCTAAGGCGCAGGCGGCTATTTTGATGCCCTTGAGCGGCTCTATGCGCGTGCCCGTCCCATGCGGACGCAGGCCTTTCCGCAGAGCCGATAGCGAGAGAAATAGGCCCAGTATCGTTACGAAGAAGAGGTTCTGCACGAGCATGAGCAGTCCCACGGTCAGTATCGCGGAACCCATGCCGGCGAAAGCGGCCGTGTAGAGCATGCCGCCGATAAGCTCGGCCATGGCCATGCGATCCTCTGAGGCTCGGCGGAAGAGGCTTGCGTCCAGGCCCTCGAAGGGCAGCCAGTCGGATGCTAAGGCGTAGCCCGTATCGGGATTGCTTAGCACGAAGCGATCCGCGCCGAACCAGAGCGTCTTGCCGCTTTCGGGGGCGGGGCCGCCCTCGGCGCCGAGCGAAACGCGCCAGCCATTCGCTTCAAATTCTCGCGGCGCCTCCGGGTCGGCCATAAAGGCGCCGCCGCGTACGGCAAACTCGCCGCCCGTTTCCGCCGCCGCCATGAAGGCCGCTCCCAAGCCCGGGTAATGGGCAAGCGCGGCGCTATCCCTGGCTTCCCGCCAACGGCCCGCCCCGAAGGGCAGGGCTATGGCCAAGCTCGAGGCGAGGAATACGCCCAGCGCGAGAGCCCAGGGCAGGCCCGCGCAGCGCTCGGCCGCCTTGTTCGACCACCAGGATGAGGCAAGCGTGACGAGGCCGCCCTGTTCGGCGGCCCGCCCTTCCTTGCCGAGTTCTTCCCGTATCGCCGTATCCGCAATGTGCTCAGCCATGATGCTCCATTAAACGGCCGGGGGCCTAGCCCTTGTCCGCGCCGGCGGCCATACCGTACACGATATAGCGCTGCATGTAAAACTGCACCAGGGTAATGGGCGTGGCCAGCACGAGGGCGCCCGCCATAAAGTTAAGCGGGTTGTAGTACATGGTAATGAGCGGATCCGTTAAGCGATAGAGGAAGATAGCCACGGTCTGGTTCTGCATGTTGAGCAGCTGGAAGGGCAGCATGTAATCCATCCAGGGCGCCATGAAGGCGTTCACCGCAAGGAAGCCTATGATGGGCGTG
>JBFZES010000244.1:0-6233 GCA_041306725.1 Spirochaetaceae bacterium
CGGAAGAGACGGCTCCGTACGCGGAAGGCTGGAGCCAGTCCATGAACGGCTTCTTTAACTGCTTCAAGCAGATGCTCGAGGCCCGCGATGCAAGCGGCAGGCCGTACTATGTTCTGCCCGCCGTCATACGCGAGATCTTCAACGACGAAGAGAAAGCCATAATCCTTAAATCGAGCCAGGGCCTGAACGTCGAAGAGCTCGCGGGCGAGGCTCTGCTCGGCCAGGCTGACCCCCAGATCATGATGCAATTCAATATGGAGGCCTTTACCAATCCGCCGGTCATAGACAATACCCTGCGCTACCTGGCTAAGCACCGCATGTTCACCAACGATTTCCTTAATGATTTCAAGCTCGTGAACCTCTGGCCGCTGCGCGCCTTCGGCCTCCTCAAGGCGGTGAGCAGCGCCTTAAAGCCCGCCACGGACGGCGTGGCCATAGAGCGGGCGAACGTGTATAGCTATAAAACGCCCAACTACTCCCTGCAGAACGCCCAGGCTCACCAGGCAGGCGCGTACGCGGATCAGCAGGCCATATCGTCGGCCAACCTGAGCAACCTGCTGTCCGTGTTCACGAGCCAGCCCGCCAAGATAGCGCGCAGGAGCGGCACGCCCAGCTACTGGACGGGCAACGGCAGGCAGCCCTACAGCGTACAGGAAAAGAACGCGCTTCTCTCCATCTACCTGCCGCCGCGCAAGGCCGGCTTCATGGAGGCCATGGTAGTGCCCGATACCACCCACGCGTATTTCCCCCTGCAATTCTTCGATGAGACGGACATCTCGCGCCTGGCCGAGGGCTACGCCTTCGGGCGGGCGGGCAAGGCCTACATAGCCCTCAAAGCGCGGCACGCCTTAGCCTTTACTCCTTTTAGCGTAAGCGCCAAGGAAGGCGATACCGACGACATGCTCAAGCGCGGCCCGCCGGGCAAGGTTCTCATAGCCGACTATGACCTTGTGCAGAGGGGTCCCGGCGCGCATTACTTCATCATCGAATTGTCGAGCGCCGACAGGGAGGGCTTCGAAGCCTTCAAGGCGCGCATAGCGGCCAACGTCATAGCCTTCGACCCCGCGCTGAACGCGCTGGACTATCAAAGCGTCCTCGATGGGCAGGATAGGCCAAGCCGCCTGCGCGCAGAGTTCGACGTTTCCTTTAGCGTAGACGGAGATACCCGGGACCTGGGCTACGGCCGCTACGAGAACCCCTATGTGCCCGGCGGCTATGCCGAGAGGAAGGCGGGAACCTTGCGCTTCGAGCATAAAGGCGCCACGCTCAGCTTGAATTTTGCCCGCGGGCTGCGGGAAGAGGGTTTTTAGCGTGCTGATAGGCGTGCAGACCTATACCATACGCAAGGCCGCCCGGCGGGACCTGACGGGGGCGTTGGCCAGGCTCAGGGCGCTCGGCGTGCAGAGCGTCGAGCTGGCGCGCGTAGCCTTCAGCCAGGAGAACGCCGCCATCGTGCGCTCAAGCGGGCTGGCCGTAAGCTCGGTTCAGGCAAAGTATAAAGAATTGAACCGGGACTTCGACGCCATGCTTGCCTTCTGCGAGGCCCTGGACTGCCGCGTAGCCGTGGTATCCGTGCTGCCGCTTTCCTGCATACTCGGCGGGGAGCGGCCCCTGCGCGCCTTCGCACTGCGACTAGAGGGCCTGGCCGCCCGTTACCGGGAAAAGGGCATAACGCTGGCTTTCCATCACCACGATTTCGAGTTCAAGAAGCTTGGCGCTTCTGCGGCAGGCCCTTCGGGCGGCCAGAGCAAGCTGGAGTTTTTAGTAGGGCATAGCTCGCCCGCGGTTAAATTTGTTCTGGATACCTATTGGGCAAAGCGAGCGGGGGACGATCCCTGCCGCCTCATAGCCTGGCTGGGCGAGCGGCTTGCGGGCCTGCACCTGCGCGACCACGCTATCGTCAAGAAAGGCTCGCGCTTCATACATATGGATACGGAGCTGGGGCGGGGCGACATAGACTTCGCCGCGGTCGTTAAGGCCGCATCGCCCTTCGCCTCCTACGCCGCCATAGAGCAGAAGAGCGAGGCGCCCTTTGATAGCCTGGCCCACAGCCTAGAGCGGCTTAAGCGCCTTGGCCTCCTCGGCGAGCGGCTCGATGCAGGCAAGGATGCAGGGCAGGATGCAGGACAGAATGTAGGGAAGGTTGTATCATGGCGGTAATGCGCGACCCGGGTATGCTCATAAAGATGAATAGCAAATGCTTTGCCGGCATCGAGCTGCTTGATAAGGGCCAAGCCATAGACGAGACGGAGCTTTTCTTACTCGTCGACTTCGTGAACGCGCGCCATGACTGCGCGGACTTCCGCCTCATATGCTTGATTAAGGCGCTCCTCTCGTACCGGCCTCTCCTGTCCGCCAAGGCCGTGGCGGCTATAGAGGCGGCCATGCTGGGCTTCAAGTACTGGATGGACGAGCCTGGCGAGGACGGCATGTGCTACTGGTCGGAGAACCACCAGCTGCTCTTCGCCTCCTGCGAGTACCTGGCGGGCCAGGCCTACCCCGAGCGCGCGTTTGGCAATAGCGGCTTAAGCGGCGCCGAGCACAGACAGAAAGCGCGGGCAAAGCTCCTGCGCTGGCTGCGCTATAAATTCCTCTACGGCTTTATAGAGTGGCATTCGAATACCTATTACGAAGAGGATATAGCCCCGCTCTGCGCCCTCATCGACCATGCCGACGACGATGAGCTCAAGGAAAAAGCCGCCATAGTACTGGACCTCCTATTCCTGGACATGGCCCTCCATTCCTTCGAGGGTTACTTCGTGGCGGCGAGCGGCCGCTGCTACGAGGCGCAGAAGAAGGACGGGGCGGCCGCCGACGTAAACGACATACTGCGCCATGCCTTCGGCATTCAGGCCGGCGGGGCGTACGACTACGGCCGCATATCGGCCCTCTTCCTCCTGTGCAGGAACTACCGCGTGCCCGAAGCCATCAAGGCCATAGCCCGCGCCAAGGGTTCCTTCCTTATCAAAGATTCGCAGGGCCTCGACCTTGACGAAGTGCGGCGCGAGCTGCCCAACGATGACATGGACGATAGGGGCATGTTCCTCTGGGCCATGGAAGCCTTTACCAATCCCCAGTCCATTAACATGACCATGGACATCTTTAACGCCTGGAAGCTTTCCGGCAATACCTTCCTTCGCGATTTAAAGATGGTCAACATACCCGCGTTGCGCAGGCTCGGCCTCCTGCCCGCCCTGGTGCGTATCCTGAACCCCGCCACGCAGGGCGTGGCCATAGAGCGGGCCAATACGCAGAGCTACCGCTGCGACGAGTACTTTCTTTCGAGCGCCCAAGCCTACCATCCGGGCTCTTTCGGGGATCAGCAGCACATTTGGCAGGCCACGCTGCCCGGGCGCATCAACGTGTTTTCAACGCATCCGGGCAGCCCCATGTTCGACGACGACGCGCGCAACTTCAGCCCCTCGTACTGGGTGGGGAACGGCATCAACCCCCACGCGGCGCAGGAGCGCAATGTGCTCCTCTTGATCTATGACCTGCGCGCCCGTAAAGGATACTTGGAGCGCAAGCGCCAGGATATCGTGCATTTCTATGTACCGCTCGCGCGTTTCGACGAGCTCAAGCGCTCCGAACGTTCCCTGCTCTGCCGGGCCGGCGAAAGCTACCTGGCCATCGTGGCCAGCGCCCCGTATGAAGAGAGAAATGGCGATGAACTGGTGTTCTCCGGTACCGTTACCGGCTATGCCGTGGTGCTAGGCTGCGCGAGGGAAGACGCAAGCTTCGAGGCGTTTTCGCGGCGCATAGCCGCATCCGCGCTCAGCTTGCAAGGCGGGAGACTGTGCTTCGAGCTTGGCGCGCGCTACCGCCTGGACTATAGGCGCGGCTTCAGCGTAGACGGCCAGGAGCGCAGCGCCCAGTATACGCGCTTAGACACGCCCTTCGCGCGGGCCGACAGGAAGCCCCGCGAAATCCTCATACGGCACGAAGGCGCGGCTCTGCTCTTGAATTTCGACTTAAGGCTGCGCCAGGAGCGGCGCATAGGGGAGGGCCAAGGCCATGACTAAGGACAATTTTGCGCAGATACTCGAGCTGGCCGCCGATATACGCGCAACCTGGAACCCGGCCATGAAATGGATGTGGGGCGAGGCCCTCCTCGGCTACGCGCTGGCTAAGCTCGACGAGCTATCCGGCACGGAAGATTCAACGCCCTTCCTCTGCGCCTACTGCGACCACTATGTGGCCCAAGCCCCGCGCGTGGACCAGAGCGATACCTGCGCGCCGGCGCTCATCACCTACCAGATGCAGAAAAAGACGGGGAACCCCGACTACGCGGCGCTTACCGGCCGCGTCGTGCATTACATAAAAAACGAGCCGCGGCTCATAGAGGATTCGGTGAACCACCTGGGCAACAGCCTTGAAGGCAGGCTCTACCCCAAATCGATATGGGTGGACAGCCTCATGATGTTCTCCGTCTTTCCCTCGCTCTACGCCAAGGAGCAGGGCGACCTTGCCATGATGGACATAGCGGCCAGGCAGCCCCGGGTAATGGCCAAGTACATGATGGACGAGGAGAGCGGGCTCTGGTATCACAGCTATTGGGTACGACAAAAGACCCACTATCCGCGGAGCAGGGTATTCTGGGGCAGGGGCAACGGCTGGGTCGTCGCGGCGCTGCCTATGATCCTGGAAAACATAGGCGCTCACGCCGAGCGTACGGCGATAATCGACATATTCCAGTCCACATCCGCCGCGCTCCTGCCCTACCAGAGGGCGGACGGCGCCTTTGAGACCGTCGTCAACAAGCCGGGCAAAAGCTACCGCGAGCTGTCCTTTACCGCCCTCGTCGCCGCCGGCTGGTTCCAGGGCATACGGCTGGGCGTCTTGGACGAAGGACCTTACCTCGAGCCCGCCCGGCGCGCCTATCAAGCGGTCATGGACGCTCTCGTGCGCGAGGATGGCCACTTGTTTATGCCGGAGATAAGCGGGCCTACCATACCCCTGCCGCTCTTTCCGTATCTAGGCTACAGGCTCGTGCCTCGGGGGCGCAATTGGTCCTACGGCCTAGCCGCGCTCATATTCGCGGCTATAGAAGGTGAGAAGCTCAGGGCGGCCCGCTAAGGCCGCCGGCCCAAGACTAGCGCTTTAGTCCTCAGAGAGCGGGAGGCTCGTAAGCGAGCCGCCTTTGCTTATAAACGTTATCAGCGCGCCTTTGCCCACGGCTCGGCTCCCCAGTTCCGCGGCCTGCCCGGCGGAGCTCGGCGTACGGAGCAGGGCTAGCGACCCGTCGGCGAAGCGAAGCCGCAATTCGCCGCGCTCCGCGTCCAAGGAAGCAAAAGCCACGCTCCCGGCTACTTGCTCCACGGTATCGGGCCCGACGCGCCCTACGGCCAGGCTGGCAAGCAGCAAGGGCTGCCCGGGCAGGGCTTGAGCCTCAAGGCGAGGCACCGCAGAGAAGGCGTAGCGGACATTGGAAGCTACACGATCCTGCGCAAAGCCTTCGGCCGCCACCGCGCGCGTCCATCCCCCCAAGGACCGTATCAGAGAAACGCGACGAAAACCTTCACTTTCGCCGGCGCTGGCCGCCTCCGCCTGTCCAAGCCCCAAGGCCTCCTTGGCGGGCAGAGAGGCTACCGTAGGAGGGTAACGGTCTGATCCGCAGGCAAAGCCGCCTTCTCGCAGGCGAAGGGCCTTGGTGGCTTGAATATGGTGCAGGTGCACGACGATATCCCCACGTATAAGGCTTACCGTAACGGCTTCGCCCTCGGGATCTGCCTCGAAGAGGGGATACGCCGAAGCGCCGCCCAATTCGCCGCAGGCAAGGGTGCGCATGGTCCAGCGTTGGCGCCAGGCTACGCCATCGGAGGAAAACTGCAGTATGGCGTCGCAGTCGCTATTGCCGTATATATGGCGGGCCTGATAGGGGAAGGCCGAAGCGTAGGCGAACTTGGTGTACTTATCGTTGTACTCGGGCTTATCGTGCCTGGCCTTGTGGTTCAGGAGCATGGTATGGCCAGACTGAGCTCCGCTAATGGTAAAGCCGACGGAAGGCAGCCCGATGGCGCCGCTAGCGCGTTGGCTCGGCAGCGCCTCTTCCGCGCTTTTCCAAAAGGTATGATCGTCAGGCAAGGCAAGGAGATTAAAGGCTTTGGCCGCCCAGTACGGGGAACCGCCGCAGGAATAGTGCTCCAGCATATCCGCGCAGGCTCCCACGTAACCCAAGGACAGGTGCCCGGAGGCGCTGAGTATAGGCTTAGTCAAAAACCACTTGAGCCCAA
>JBFZES010000245.1:0-3149 GCA_041306725.1 Spirochaetaceae bacterium
CGTCCAGCACGCGCACGGTCTCCGAGCAGGCCCTCGATAGCCCGCCCAAGTGCCCGCGCGTGGCCAGGCTGCGTATGAATACGCCCTCGTCGGTGGCGTGGCGGTTCATGCGTATGCGGTCTCCCAAAATGGCGCCGCCTGTGAAGGGGCTCGAGGGGTCTATGGCCGCCACCGCCACGCGCCGATTCCGCGCGCGCAGCTCGGCCACCAGCTTGTCGGTAAGGGTGCTCTTGCCCGAGCCAGGCGGCCCGGTTATGCCTACGATATGCGCGCGTCCCCCAAAGGCGTGCAGGGCCTTCAGGGCCTCAAGGCGCGACGGATCTTCCCGCTCGACCATGCTGATCAAGCGGGCCGTGGCCCTGGGGTCGCCTTCGCGTACCCGCTCCGCGAGGGGAAGCGCTTCGTCCATGGCGCTTAGGCCTTGCGCTTCAGGTTGTTCTTGATAAAGTCTATCGTGGCCGTGGTGGGCGTGCCGGGCGTGAACACTTCGGCTATGCCGGCGGCCTTGAGCCCGGCTATGTCCTCGTCGGGTATGACGCCGCCGCCTATGACCAGCACGTCATCCACGCCCTTTTCCTTAAGGAGTTCCGTCACCCGCGGAAAGAGGTGGTTGTGCGCGCCCGAGAGTATGCTCATGGCTACCACGTCCACGTCTTCCTGTATGGCGGCGCTCACGATCTGCTCGGGCGTCTGCCTTAGGCCCGTGTAGATGACTTCCATGCCGGCGTCGCGCAGCGCACGGGCTATCACCTTGGCGCCGCGGTCGTGGCCGTCGAGGCCGGGCTTGGCTACCAATACGCGTATTTTCTTTTCCATATATCCCTGCCTTCTTAGAGTATGACCTTCTGCTGATACTCGCCGAACACGAGCCGTAGGACGTCGCATATCTCGCCGAGGGTAGCGTAGGCGCGTACCGCCTCCACGATGGCCGGCATGAGGTTGTCGCTGCCCTCGGCCGCCGCCTTTACCGCGCGCAGGGCCGCTTCCACCCTGGCCCCGTCGCGCTTGGCTTTGAGGGCCCTAAGCTTCTGGGTCTGCTGTTCGCCTACGATGGGGTCGACGCGGAGGAGGCCCTTGGGCGGCTCCTCCTTGATCTGGAACTTGTTCATGCCCACGACCACGCGCTCGCCGGACTCTATGTCCATCTGGTAGGCGTAGGCGGCGTCCTGTATCTCCTGCTGCACGTAGCCCTTCTCTATGGCCTTTACCGCGCCGCCGAGCGAGTCGATCTTGGCTATGTAGGACAAGGCCTCTTCCTCTATGCGGTCGGTAAGGCTCTCTACGTAGTAGGCGCCGGCTAAGGGGTCTATAGTTTCCGTGGCGCCCGATTCATAGGCCACGATCTGCTGCGTGCGCAGGGCTATGCGCACCGACGCCTCCGTGGGCAGGGCAAGCGCCTCGTCCTTGGAGTTGGTGTGCAGCGACTGCGTTCCGCCGAGTACCGCGGCCAAGGTCTGTATGGCCACGCGCACGATGTTGTTGTCGGGCTGCTGGGCGGTAAGCGTGGAGCCGCCGGTCTGGGTATGGAAGCGCAGCATGAGGCTCTTGGGATTCGTTGCCCCGAAGCGCTCCTTCATGATCGTGGCCCATACGCGGCGGGCGGCGCGGAACTTGGCGGCTTCCTCGAACAGGTCGTTATGCGCGTTGAAGAAAAACGACAGGCGCGGGGCGAAGTCGTCCACGTTGAGTCCCGCCTTTATGGCCGCGTCCACGTAGGCTATGCCGTCCGCTATCGTAAAGGCCACTTCCTGGCTGGCGGTAGAGCCCGCCTCGCGTATGTGATAGCCGGATATGGATATGGTATTCCAGTTCGGCACTTCTTTGGAGCAGTAGGCGAAGATATCGGTTATGAGGCGCATGGAGGGCTCGGGCGGGAAGATATAGGTGCCGCGCGCCACGTACTCCTTAAGTATGTCGTTCTGTATGGTGCCTTCCAGCTTGTCGGCGCTTATGCCCTGCTTCTCGGCAACCGCTATATACATGGCCAGGAGCACCGAAGCCGGCGCGTTTATGGTCATGGAGGTGGATACCTTATCGAGGGGTATGCCGTCGAAGAGGATTTCCATGTCGGCGAGCGAGTCTATGGCCACGCCTACCTTGCCCACCTCGCCCTGGGACAGGGGGTGGTCGGAGTCGTAGCCTATCTGCGTGGGCAGGTCGAAGGCTACCGAAAGCCCCGTAGTGCCCTGCTCAAGGAGAAACTTATAGCGCTTATTCGATTCCTCGGCGGTGGAAAAGCCCGCGTACTGGCGCATGGTCCAGAAGCGGCCGCGGTACATCGTGTTCTGCACGCCGCGGGTATAGGGGTATTCGCCGGGGAAGCCTATGCGCTGCATGAAGCCTGACTTAGCCAGGTCGAGAGGCGTGTAAAGCCTGGCTACCGGGCTCTTGGAGCCGGTTACGAAGTCCTTCTTGCGCTCGGGGAACTTGGCAAGCGCCTTGTCTATGCCGGCCTGATAAGCCTCTGCGCCTTTTCGTATAGCGTCCATGTCGTCCATATCGGTCTCCTCTAGCAGCAGGGATAAGAAGGTCAAAAAAACGGAGGCGCCGGAGGGCCGGCTTACCGTCGGTGTCCGCGCGCCTCCGCAGTAGTGCTGTATCGTCCTTACGCGTTGGCTTTGGCGGCCAGCTCAAAACCCTTGCGCAATGCGCTGATATTCAGGTCCTCGGTACCCTTGGGTACCCGATTCTTGACCGCCAGCTCAAGGGTTTTTTCGCCGACGATGCCGGAAACGCCGGCGAGCACGCCGAGCGCCACGATATTGGCCACGACCTTCTTGCCTAGGTCCTCGGCGGCCGTCTTGAGTATGGGCACGCTCAGGGTACGCGCTTTTATATCGGCGCTTAAAGGCACGGATGCGTCCACGATAATCGTGCCCTTGCCCATGAGGGCGCCATAAGTCTTATAGGATTCGGGCGTGAGGGCTAATAGATAATCGGGATCGGTTGCCTTAGGGTAATCGATATCCTCAGCGGATATGACCACTTCGGCCTTAGACGCGCCGCCGCGGGCCTCGGGGCCGTAGCTCTGCGTCTGCACCGCGTTCTTATCCTCGAGTATGGCCGCCTCGGCGAGCACTATAACCAGCCGGAATCAGAATTCACGGCGGAATACGCCGCCATGGTCGAACAGGTGCGGCGCCGCTTCG
>JBFZES010000246.1:0-3267 GCA_041306725.1 Spirochaetaceae bacterium
GCGGGCAGAACATAGTACGGCCTGCCGCTTGCATCGCGGGCCTCGAGCATCTGCTTGAAGCAGTTAAAGAAGCCGTTCATGGACTGGCTCCAGCCTTCCGCGTACGGAGCCGTCTCTTCCGGCTGCAGGGCGTAGTCGAGGAAGGGCCGCAGGCGGTTGCCCAGCTCGTCGCTTACGCGGTTATCCGAATACATGCGCCCGCTCGAGGACACGAACACGTAGTAGTCGCGATCCCTGCCCTCCTCGTCGCGCCCGCGGTACTTCCAGCTTTGCGTGGCCAGGTCCATCCAAATGAGGTCCATGACTATCTTCATGCGGGCGCGCAGAGCGTCGTCGGCGGCAAACTGGATTATGTTCGCCATAGGCGCTATGTCTTCGGGGTAGTAGTTGTTGGAATGCCACTCGGTAAAGCCGTAGAGGAAGCGCTGCTCCATCCAGGCCTCTATGCGCGCCTTGGCCATAGCCATGTGCTCGCGGCCGCTCTTGCCATCCACGGCGAAGCTTTCGTCGGGAAAGCTCTGGCCGACCAGGTATTCTTCAGAAGCGAAGAGAATCTGGTGATTCTCCGACCAATAGCACATGGAATCGGCGCCGCCCTGGTCCATCCAGTACTTGAAGCCGAGCATGGCGTCCTTTAGAGAAGCCTGTATGCTAGCGGGCAGGCGCGGCCCATGGCCCAGGTAGAGCCGCACGAGCGAGTTCATGCGGAAGTCCGCCACGTCGTAGCGGCCGCGTATATAGCGCAGGCAGCCCTCCAGCTCGCCGGCCATAAAGGCTTCGCTCAGTTCCACGCCCTCGGGCAGGCCCTTGCCCGATGCCTCGAGGCCGAAATAGTAGAGCAGGCGCTCGGCGCCGCCTGAGTCGAAGGCTTCGGCCGGCCGCTGCGGGAGGCCCTTTATGGTCAGGTTGAAAGCGGCCTGCCCGGCTACGCTCAGGAAGAGAGCCAAGCCCGCCAGGCCGGCCAGGCTTGTCCAGCGCAAAGGCCGCCTCATGGACAGCGCACCCAGCGGCCGTTGCCGTCGCTGGATTCCACCACCGCGGCCACGAATTGCATGCCCTTAAGCCCGTCGAGCGAATTGGGAAAGTACAGGGCTAAAGGATCGGGCTTAACGCCGGCCCTGCGCGCCGCAATGGCCAGGGCAGCGTCCGCGTAGAGGTTGGCGAAGCTCGTGGGAAAGCCCTCCGGATGCCCGGCCACGATGCGCGAGGAGCGCAGGGCCAAAGGCAGGGTGCCCGGGCCCCGCGGCGTACGCTTCTCGGCGGGCGCGCCTAAGGGTTTATACTCCAGGCGCTGCGGCGTTTCCTGCCGCCACTCAAGGCTGCCCTTAGAGCCGCTTACTCGCAGACGCAGGCTATTTTCGACGCCGGCTGCGGCCTGGGTAACCCAGAAACTGCCACGGGCCCCGTTATCCATGCGGAGGAGGGCCCCGGCATAGTCGTCTACGCTACGGCCAGGCACGCTGGCGCCCCTCTCGGCGGCAAGCTCGGCCACCTCAAGGCCGGTAACGAAGCGCAAGAGGTTATGCGCGTGGGTGCCTATGTCCCCCATGACCAGGGAGGGGCCGGACCTCGCCGGGTCGTACTTCCACATGCGCGGCTTAGTGAAGTCTATGGGAGCGACCTTAGGCGTATCGCCAGAGGCGCCGCCAGAGGCGCCGCCGGGCGAGCCGTCCCCCGCCCTGCCCCCCTGCACGTACTCAACCTGCAGGAGCCTGATCTCGCCGAGCATGCCGGCCTCAACCATGGCCTTGGCCTGCCGCACCATGGGGTAGCCCGTGTAATTGTGCGTAAGGCAGAACACCAGCTTGGACTCGATAACCGCGCGGTGCAGGGCCTCCGCCTCTTTTACCGTGTTGGTCATGGGCTTGTCGCAGATGACGTCGAAGCCGGCGGCTATCGCCGCCATGGCGTAGGCGTAGTGGCTGTCGTTGGGCGTCATGATAGCCACGGCGTCCACGCCGTCGGCGCGCGCCCGCTCCTGTTCCAAAAGCTCGGCCACCGTTCCGTAGATCCGGTCGGGCGCGAAGCCCATATCCCGGCCGTGGGCCAGGGCTTTGTCCGGCTTCGAGGACATGACGCCCGTTACCAGCTCGTAGCGGTCGTCGAAGCGGGCGGCCAAGCGATGCATCGGCCCTATGAAGGAGCCTTCGCCCCCGCCTATGACCGCCAGGCGCAGGCGCCTGCCCAAGAGGGCTATAACAGGGTTCAAGCTCATGCGCCGCTCCCTTGAGCGCCGCTCCCTTGAGCGCCGCTCCTTGCGCCGGCAAGAAAGGCGCTCAATACCTCGACGACCAGCGCGTGGTCCTCTTCCTGGGGAAGCCCTGACACGGTAACCGTACCGATTACGCCTACGCCTTCGACTCTAAGGGGAAAGCAGCCGCCGTGGGCGGCGTAGTCCCTCTCCGACAGGTAGTATTTCTCCGACATAGTGAGCCCCAGGCTTTCAAGTTTCTTGCCTATATAAAAGGAACTGTGCCCGAAGCGGTTCACTGTGCGTTTTTTGCGCTTAATCCAGGCCTGGTTGTCCGGGCTCGTGCCCGCGCGGCTGTGGCGGAACAGCACGCGATCCTTCATGGCTATATCGACGGTAATGGCCAAAGCGTCTCGCTTAGCCCTCTGGGCGAAGAGGCAGCCGAGTTCCCACGCGCTCTCTTCGTTAAAAAAAGGGAAGCGCAAGCGCTCTTCCTGCTCCAATAAGCGTTCGAGTATGTCGTTCATCCGGCCAGTATAAGGCAGGCTTGGGCGGCTGACAACGCGATACGCATCGAGGCTTGGTCATATTTCTCTCAAGCTGACGGGCAATATTTTCACTTTTACGGCTTACAAATTTGACTAGGAGACACTAGCTCCATACACTTTAGCTAAGTGCTTATATAAATTGAAATTATTTTATTCGTCACTGAGCCCTCGGCTTGGCACGCCAATTGCATAGTAATTCTCATATATTCCGATCTTTATTCCTATGGAGGAAACTATGAACCGCAGCTTGAAAACCGTCCTTATGCTCTCCGTCATCCTGCTCGCCAGCGCGGGCGCGGCCTGGGCCGGCACGGCCCCCTATGGCGCGGCGGCCGCCGAACTCGCCATCGCTAAGGGATCGCCACTGGCCATAAGCGACATGCTTCGCTGGGCGGCCGAGGACGAGTACGTAGCGAAGGCCGAATACGTGGCTATCATGCAGAAATTCGGCACGATGCGCCCTTATTCGAACATCATGGCCGCCGAGGAACAGCACCTGTCCTGGCTTCGCGCCGAATATCAGAGTCG
>JBFZES010000247.1:0-4501 GCA_041306725.1 Spirochaetaceae bacterium
GGACAAGTCAGCCGCCGGGCGGCAGGCCGCCGCGGAGCCGCTTGCGCGGGAGCTGCAGGCCTTCGCCGGCTCGCCGGGGCGGCCCGGCCAGCCGCGCGTAGACCTGAGCGAGGAAGGGCTCCTGCGTTACGGCAAGTGGGAATTCAGCAAGCGGGCCCTGGCCAGCGCCGACGAGGCCTGCCTGCGCGCGCTCATGGATCCTTCGGCCCGGCTCGCTATCGTGGACGAGATAGGCCCTCTGGAGCTGTCGTACGGGCTGGGCTACATAAAGACGCTTGCGCGCCTGGATAGCCTTTTCGGTATCGCGTCGGCGGAGCCGGGCAAGGCGGTCATCGTGGCCCTGCGGCCCGACCTTGCGCCGCTCCTAGCCCGGCGCTGGCCGGGGAGCGCGCTCTTCGAGCTTACGAAGGATAACAGGGATACGGCCGCGGCATCGCTGGCGGCGCTTATCAGTTCCTGGCTATGACCAGCTCCGATACCGGCCTGCCGTCAGAGCCGTACATGAGCTTGCGGTTAAGCGGGTCGGCGAGGCGCTCGCCTTTATAGACGAATACGTAATAGTAAGCGCCGGGAGGCAAAGGCAGGCTTAATTCGTAACGGCCTGGCGCGCTTTCTTCCATCTCGTGTATGAAGGGATCCCAGGAATTAAAGCTGCCCGCCACGCTTACGCGCTGGCCGCTCTCCCCCAGAAAGACAAAGGTGGCCATGCCCTTGGAGGCTGGATCCCACGCGCCCAGAACCAGGCGCGAGCGCAGGGGCAGCTGCGCTATGGATAGCGACGCGCCGGTGCTCTCGTCCCGCGCGCGCAGCGGATTGGCGGGATCGGCGGCCCAGGCGCCGTCAAGCACCAGGCGATAGCTCACGGCGCGCGCCTCCCCATAGGGAACGGGCAGCGCCAGCACGAATACGCCGTAGCGATTGCGCTCAAAGGGGTATATGGTGCGCCAGTCTTCGTGGGAAAAGGCCGCTCCCACGAAGCGGTACGGCCCGGTGGCGCTGAGTACCAGGTAATCGTCCACGATATGCGGAGCCGCCGCCTCCCGCAGCCCGGTCAGGTGCAGGTGCAGGCTCAGCGAGGATTGGTCGAGGGCATGCGCGGCAAGGGCTGAACAGAGCAGGGCCGCTACGGCGATATAAAGGCGACTTTTCATTGCGTCTCCGTAAATAGTATCGGCGCGGCGCCTTAATTACTTAAAACGATTCCCTTCCGCGCATTCCCCTATACAATCGGCATTTTTCGCCGTTAATATACGGAGAGAGACAGGATGCCCACACTTAAGGATATAGAACAGTTTAAATCCTCGCTATTCGAGCTCGGCAACGAGCAGGAGACCCTCGCGCGCTGGGGCGAGCAGCTCGAGGAAGTTACTCCTCCCTCGCAGGCCATGTCCGACGACCTTGCCTCTCTGCTTGAGCCTTCCGCCGACGACGAAGCGCCTCCGGACCTTAGCCTCGATACAGCGTCCGGCGGCGAGCCGGATTTTTCATCCTTCCTTGACGACCTAAGCTTAGAAACGCTGCCCGACGCGCCGCCGGCCCATGAGGCCGCGCTTCCAGACTTCGGAGCGGCCGACGTAGGCGATACGGACTTCGCGTCGGCCGGCTACGAGGCGGGCGGAGGCTTCGGAGACGCCGACGATCAATTCGGCGTGCCGGACGCCCTGCTCTCCGGCCTCGGCGCCGACTTAAGCGAAGAGCCCGCCGAAGAGCCGGCCGAAGAGGAGCCTGAAGAGCTATCCGAGCTGGGCGATTTTTCTATGCCCGATTTCGCCGAAGAAAAGCCCGCGGAATCCGAAGATAGCTTTGCGTCCCTATCCGCGGCGCCGGCCGATGCGAGCGGCCGGGAGCCGAGCGAAGAGCCTCCCGAGGAGCTTGCCGAGCTTGGCGATTTTTCCATGCCGGACTTCGCCGACGAGGCCGCCGCGCCCGTCGGGGGCAGCGATGCGCTCTCGGGCGATTTTAATGAGGCCGACGCCTTCTCTATGCCTGATTTCAGCGTGCCCGATTCTGGCGAAGAGCCTCCTTCGCAAGCGGCAGGCAGGGATATCCCGACGGACAGCGCCCCGATCGACTCAGGCGGCGCTTTCTCGTCGGAAGAATTCAGCCTGGGTTCGGAATCGTTGGAAGGGGACTCGTTCGACCAGTTCAAGCTGGGCGGGGACGACGCCATGGGTTTCGGCGGCGCTACGCTACCCGATCTGGGCGAGAGCGATTTCACGCCGCCCAAGGACGATATAGACAGCCAGCTGGCCGCGCTCGACGGCGGCTTGCCCTCCAACGACAATTTCTCTTTAGACGGCGGCTGGGGCGCCGACTTTTCCATACCTGGCTTCGAGATGGGCGAAGCACCTCCTAAAAAAGGCGAGAAGAAGCCTTCGCCCGCCGCCAAAGCATCTTTGGAAGCCGCCTTCGGCTCAGGATTGCCTAAAGCGCACGAGGCTAAGCCTATTGACCTCAACGACGCCCAGGTCGATGCCCTGCAGGACAGCCTGCTCTCCTACCCGCTTAACCTGCGCCTCGCCATCGAGGACATAATCGCCAACGCGAAAGGCAGCGACGAACAGCAGGCCGCGCTTATATGGCTGCTCGTCGGCAGGGGCAGCGCCAAAGACGCCGCCAAGCTGGCGGGCAAGGTACTCAAGCGCTATATAGAGGTACCCGCGGGCTTTGAAAAACGAACCGGCGCCGCCTTCGAGGCGGAAAAAGGCAGCCTTGCCTATGCCTTCAAGCATTCCATACTGCCCATGCTCCAAGCCATAGTGCTGGCGGCGGCGGCCGCGGGCGCCCTCTTCTTCCTCGGCTACAATTTCGCCTATAGGCCGCTCAAGGCGAATTCGCTTTACGCCGAAGGGCGCCGCCAGATAGACCAGAAGCTCTACCGCGAATCGGAAACCCTTTTCGACCGCGCCGACCTGCTGTGGACCATGAAAGGCTGGCACTACCAATACGCGCGGGCGTACGCGGAGGCCAGCCAATACCCTCGCGCGGAAGCCATGTATGAACGCCTGCTAGCGCGTTGGCCGCGCGATACGGCGGCCGCTCTTGAGTACGCATCGATGGAATCCTTAAAGCTTCAGGCCTTCGAGAAGGCTGAAAACCTGCTCCAGCGTTTCGTGCTTCAGCGCGACTACTTTAACGAGGAAGCCCTCCTCCTCTCGGCGGATAATTTCATGGCCTGGGCGGATTTCGAAGAGCAGCGCTATGAAGGACCTGACGCGGCCCTCATCCAGAGCCTCTACGAAAACGCCAGGCGCCGCCTCGCCATTATCATGGAAAAGCACGGCCGCAGCGACGGCTACCTTGAGCGTATGCTCGTCTACTTCATGCGCGTGGAGCGGGCAGGCGCGTCCGACAAGGCCGGCGACGTGGAAGCCTTGGCAAAATACTTCGACGAGAACAAGCGCAGCCAGTTCTCCGCGGCTACCCTTGCCGAAACGGCACAGTACCTTATGGATAAAGACCGTTTGGACTACGTCAACCGCCTGCTCCTAGCCGCGGTGGACCGCGACGGCCGTTATCCGGAAAGCTACGCCGCCCTGGCAAGGCTAAATCTGAGGACGGGCTTCCCCGAAGAAGAGCTTAAGGCGCTGGAGCTCTCCGCCCGCTTCTTCGGCGAAGCCGATCAGGAAGGCCCGCTCACCCAGCGGCGGGTACGGGCTTACCTGGACTCGCTCATCAGGCTGGGCGAAGTGCGTATAGCCTCCGCTGAAAGCCTGGCGGCCGAAGAAGTGCTGGCCAGCGCCATAACCCGCTACGAGCGCGCCGTTACGGAGCGCATACTCAGGAGGGAAGCCAGCTTCGGCAAAGCGTATTCCCTCATGGCGGACTTGCATTTCTTGGGCCGCCGCGACTTTCAGAGCGCGGAAGCCCTCTACGCGAAAGCCGAGGATGACGGCTTCGTTACCCCAGACACCGACTATCGCCGCGGCTACATACAGTATTACGGCCAAAGCCCCAATCCGGAGCGGGCCCTGGGCTACTTCCATCGCGCAAGCCTGGATAGGGAACCCTCCCCCTACCTGCTCTGGGCAAGCGCCAACGCCCTCTTTGAGCGCGGCGATTTCTTCGCCGCCCAGGGCTATTTCAGCATGCTCGTTGAACGCCTGCAATTCGAGCTGAGCACCATTACCCTCATCGAGCCGCAGTATCGCCCCTCCCACGAGGAAATCGTCGAACTCCTGGCCATGGCTCAGAACAACCTCGGCGTAAGCCTCTATCGCGTAGCGGACCGCATGGGCGACGCCAGCCGCCGCGCCAGCGCCATGCTAGCCTTCACCGAGTCGGCCCGGCTCTACGATTCGCTCTCGCGGGATCAATTCTCCATGCTGCGTTCCGAAAGCAAGAATTTAGGCTTTTTAAACCTGGATTTCGTTTTGCACCCCCTGCGCGGCATAGACATAGCCATATACCGGCAGCTGCCGCTCGACATGAGCTATCCGCGCAAGTAGCCCGACAGCCTTAGCCCGCGCCTAGCCCCGCTGGCTGGATAGCGTAACGGGCC
>JBFZES010000248.1:0-4388 GCA_041306725.1 Spirochaetaceae bacterium
AGCGCCGTGGCCTTCCTCTACCTGTACCGGCTCATCCACAGCATATTCCTGGGTCAGCCCAAGCCAAGCCAAGCCCTGGTAAAGGAAGCGCCGCTGGCCCTTACCCTGCCGCAGGGCTTCCTTATGGCCATACTCCTGGCCGTATCGGCCTTCCCGCGCCTCATGCTGGACCCCATCATGGCCATAGTCGGCAGCCGCTCCGGGGCCATCCTGGCCTTCGAGGGGGGCCGGCTCAGTTCCCCCCTGGGTTACTGGAACGGCACACTGTCCATGGTGGTTACCGCGGCCGTATTCGGGCTCTGCTTCGTATGGATGATGGTAAATCTGCACAATACGCAGTCGGTTAAGCAGTTCAACATCGTCTATGCGGCCGAGCGCCCGCACACGCCGGCCACCACCCACTACGCCTTCGCCTTCTTCGAGCCCTACCGCAAGGCCCTAGGCTTCCTCACCAAAGAGCGGGCCGATCGCTTCTGGGAAAGCGCGGGCAGCGGCATAAGCGCCCTGGGCGGGGCCCTGCGCAGGCTCTATACCGGCAACGGCCAGACCTACGCCCTCCACATCGTCCTCTATGTGGCTATTCTCTACCTGATCATGGGGGTCTTATAATGGACGCGACACTACTGCAGCGCATAGGCTACGCCTTCGTATCGCTGTTCGTCATCACCAATTACGGCCTCCTCCTCATCGGCTCTATGGCGCGCATAAGCGCCAAGGTGCAGGGGCGCGTGGGCCAGCCGGTGTACCAGCCCTACATAGACATCATCAAGAGCAGCGCCAAGCGCAACTCCATAGGCCACGGCGTCATGTTCTACTTAGGCCCCGTATTCCGCTTAGCAGGCGGCGTAGGCACCTACATGTTCATACCGGCGGTGTTCGGTTCGGCCCTGTTCATGAACTTCAGCGACTCAGGCGACCTCCTCTTGGTCATGTACTTTATCTTCTTCGGTCAGTTAGGCATGGCCCTAGGCGCTAGCGAGGGCGGCCACCCCTACAGCGCCATAGGCGTAAGCCGCGGCCTAGCCCAGATGACCGCCTTTGAAGTGCCCTTCGCCCTGTCGGTCATAGCGGTGGCCGTACAGTACGGCACCCTGGACATAACGGCCATCGTGGCCGCGCAGCAGGGCGGCTTCATGCACTGGACCCTGGCCACCAACCCCCTGGCCGTCGTGGCCGCCCTCATAGCCTTCTTGGGCATGTCCATGCACAACCCCTTCAGCGTGGTCATAGCGCCCCAGGAAATACCCATAGGGCCGCCCACCGAGTACCAGAGCAATCTCTTGGGCATGCTGCAGACCAACCGCGCCATATTCAACGGCGCCAAGCTGGTGCTGTACATGAACCTCTTCTTCGGCGGCGCCACGAACATAGTCGTCATGGTGATCAAGACCTTCCTGATCTACTTTATCAACGTGTTCGTGGGCCAGGCCTTTCCCAGGCTGCGGGTCGACCAGTCGATACGCTTTTTCCTCGGCGTGCCCACCTTGATAGGCATAGCCTCGGTTCTCATAGCGGCATTTTAGGAGGCGCACCGTGAGCGACAAGAAACTGAAACCGGCGCCGCTGGCCAACGAAGGCCTGTCGCCGGACGAGCGGGGGCTGTTCTGCGACGCTGCCCCCCGGGAATACGCGCCGGCCAAGGGCGTCATCGAGGACTTCTACAATTGGGCCCGGGCCGAGAGCCTGTGGATACTGGGCTTCGGCACCGGCTGCGGCGCCATAGAGCTGCGGCCCCTTATGACCAGCCGCTTCGACATGTACCGCTACGGTATACAGGCCAGGCCCACGCCCCGCCAGTCCTGCGTATTCGTCATAGGCGGCTACGCCTCGGTAAAGACCTTAAAGCGCATAGTGCGGAGCTACGAGCAGATGATGGGGCCTAAGTTCGTGGTGGCCTTAGGCTCCTGCACCATAAACGGCGGCATGTACTGGGACAGCTACAACACCATCAAGCGCATCGACCAGTACATACCCGTGGACGTGTACATTACCGGCTGCATGCCGCGCCCCGAAGCCCTCCTGGCGGGCTTTCAGGAACTCAAGAAGATAATAAGGGCGGGCAAGGGCGAGGGGCAGAACATATACGCCCGCGACTTCGCCTGGTACAAGGCCAATCAGAAGCAGATCATCAAGAACTGGGACATGCCCGATTACAACTGGTAGGAGACCGTAGATGAACGAACTGGCTACACGGCTGGCCGCGCGCTACGGCGCCCGCGACTGGCATGACCAACGCGCCGATTTGGCTACGATAGTGCTGGATGCCGACCGGCTGCGCGACGCCCTGTCCTACCTGCGCGACCAGGAAGGCTACCGGCATCTGTCCTTCGCCACGGCCATAGACAATATAGAGCGCGGCGTCTTTACCCTCGTCTATACCCTGCGCAATCACGAGCAAGGCCACAGCCTCATCGTGCACGCCGACATAGACCGGCAAAAGCCCGTCGTCGACTCCATCCACCTCTTGTGGGCCCAGGCCTGGACCTATCAGCGCGAGATGAAGGAATGGTACGGCATAGACTTCCCCGGCAGCCCGCGGGTGGACGAGGAATTCGTGCTAGAAGGCTGGGAAGGCCCGCCCATGATGCGCCGCGACTTCGACTCGCTGGCCTATAGCGACGCCACCTACGCCGAACGGCCCGGCCGCGCCACCAGCGACCCCGCCAGGCACATGAAGGAACAGCTCTACCCGGAGGCCGCCGAATGAAGAAAGAAAAGCTCCACGTCATACCCCCGGCAGAGCGGGCCAGTCCCGACTTGGAATCCGGCAAGTACCTCCTTATGTGGCAGGGGCCCCAGCACCCCGGCATTACCGGCAACATGTCCTTAAAGCTCATCGTGGAGGGGGACAGCGTCGTGGACTGCGAGACCCACGTGGGCTACCTGCACCGCGGCTTCGAGAAGCTCATGGAACGCCGGCTATGGATGCAAAACTTTCCCCTGGTGTGCCGCATAGCCGTGCCCGAGCCCGACTTTAACGAGTACTGCTACGCAGCGGCCCTTGAGGAACTGGCCGGCATACAGATACCCGACAAGGCCGTGTGGCTGCGCACCCTGTCCCTGGAGATGATACGACTGGCCTCCTTCCTCATGTGGATAGGCGGACAGGCCGGCGCATTCGGCCACGGCACCATCATCCAGTGGAGCGTTACCATGCGCGACTACGTGCTGGACCTCTTCGAGGAGCTCTCGGGCGGGCGCATCTATCACATGTACATCATACCCGGGGGCGTGCGAGGCGACGTGCCTAGTGGCTTCTTCAAGCACGTGCTGGAAATCATGGACACGGTACAGAAGAACCTGGACGACATAGAGCTCGTCATGTTCCACAACGTGGTCTTTAAGCTCCGCTCCGAGGGCTTAGGCTACATACCACCCGACTGGGTGGACCACTATGGCATAACCGGGCCTAACGCGCGCGCGGCGGGCGTGGCTCGCGACCTCCGCAAGGACTTGGGCTACCTAGCCTACCCGCGGCTGGATTTTAAGACTATCGTGGGGCAGAAAAGCGACGCCTACGAGCGGGCCAGGCTGCGCCTCCTCGAAATGTACCAGTGCATCGACCTGATACGGCAGATCGTGGACCAGTGCCCCAAGGACGGTCCCTTCCGCGAGAAGCTGCCCAACCCGCTGTATTGGAAGATACCCGCGGGAGAGACCTACGTGGCGGCCGAATGCACGCGCGGCGAGTACGGCTTCTACGTGGCGTCCGACGGCTCCGACAAGCCGCGGCGCGTAGCTGTGCGCGGCCCGAGCTACACCCATGCCATAGCGGTCATGGAGCGCCTGGCCCGCGGCGTAAACATAGCGGACGTAGCCGGCCTCATGGTAAGCCTGCACACCTATCCGGCCGAGATCGAGAGGTAAGCCCATGGATATCAAGGACTTCATTGCGCCCTTCGCCGTATGGAAACGGGCCTTCGAAAAGCCCTTCACGGTAAAGAAGCCCATAGACGAGCGCCCCGGCGCCCCCCGCTACCGCGGCTTTCATATAAACGACGCCGAACGCTGCGTGGGCTGCGGCACCTGCGAGGCCATCTGCATGAACAAGGCCATAGACCTCGTGCCCGTGGAGGGACGCGCAGCCAAAGACGGCGACTCGGGCCTGCGGCCCCGCATAGACTACGGCCGCTGCTGCTGGTGCGCCCTCTGCGTAGACATCTGCCCCTCAAGCTCCCTCAATATGAGCAACGAGTATTTATGGATAGACAGCGACCCCGACGTGTTCCGCTATACCCCCGGCGTGGACAAAAAGCCCTGGGACGGCGCCGAACTGGGCTACCGCCGCGCCGAGGGCTACCGCCTGCTGGACGCCGAGCGCGTGACTATGGCCGAGCTGGACCACCAAGAAGCGGTTAAATCCTTCCTGGAGCTCGTGCAGGGCTATT
>JBFZES010000249.1:0-9338 GCA_041306725.1 Spirochaetaceae bacterium
GCGGCTTGAGGGTGGCCAGGCCATCCTTGTCAGCGATAGCGCCGGCCAGCTCGCGCAGGGCGTAGCTAAAGATCTTGACGCTGGCGCCCGGCAGCGGGCGCGCCGATTTCAGGTCGGTGGCCGCCACCCTCCACGCGCCGTCGCTGTCCAGCTTGGCCATGATGCCCACGTCAGACACCAGTACGTTCCGCCGCGCCGTGCGGTCGCGGCCATAGCGCAGGGCGTAAAAGGCCGGATGGCAGGGGTCCTCGCGGTAGCGATAGTACTCGTCCCAATCGAAGTATTCGTCGTAGTAATCCCAGTAGGAATCGTCTCCCGAATCGCGGTCTATGACCGTGGCGGGCGGAAATACCCAATCGCTGGTGTCGCTATGGTCGTTCGCGCATACGTAGCGTATGTGATCCCGGCTGAAGGCTACCCGGAGCTGGAAAAGCCCGTCGCTGTGCTTGGCCAGGAGGGGCGAGAGGTCGAGGGCATAGGGCGTCCACTGGTTCTTCTTGTCCTCGGTCCAGTTCAGGTCCAGCTCGGCGCTCCATACCACCTCGCCCACGCGCTTAAGCTCGCTTGAGCCGTCCAGTTCGTTTACTTGCAGGAATTGAAGCATGGTATCGCCGTATACCCGCAGGGCCTCGACGTATACCTTGCCCAGGTTCTTAGTCTCCAGTATCACCTTGGTGCCCTGCGTCGAGGGGACGATGACGCCTCCGGCGGGAAAGCGTACTTCGGGCTTTTCCCAGTTAAGGCTCACCCGAGCCTGAACGGGTATGGCCAGGGCGCCATGGAGTTCGCTTTTGAGGCCTTTTTCCACCTGCACGCCTACTTCGTCCGGCCAGCGCAGAGCAGCGTACAGGCGCACCACGCCGCCCTCGGTCTCGTAGCGCAATTCTCCGGCGCCGTCCGCGCGGATAAGGCCGCGCAGATCCTGACTGCGGTCTATGGCCTGGCTGAAGGACACGGTAAGGCAGGAAGGCTCCCCGGCTTGGGGACCCCGTACCGACAAGAGCTCGAAGGAGCCTTCGGCCGGTATGCGGAAGCGCTCGGAACCCTTGCCCAGGGCGCCGGCCGGCTCCGCGTTCCAGCTTACGAGCAGCTCGGCAGCCTCCTGGCCGCGGGGCAGGTCCTTCACCGTGAAGCGGTGTATGCCCTGGCCTTCATGGCTCCAGGACAGGCTTAGGGCTTGGCCTTTGACGCTCGCGCTTACGAGGCGCTCCACGTCGGCAGCGGCGGCGATATCCTCGGCGCGCACGAGTCCGTCAAGGGCCAGGCTGCCGTCCCAGGCCGCGTACACGCCGCCGGGAACGACGCTTATGCTTGGACGCGCCGCCATGACGTCGAAACTGAACCAGCCGTTGCTTTCTTCGCCTATGGCGGCGAAGTCGAAGCGCACCCGGTAACTCTGCCCGGCCTTAAGCGGCTCCTCGGGCTTGAAGCTAGCGCGCGAACCGTCTTCGCTCCAGCTCGTCCTGCCCTTGACGGCGGGACTGAAGCTGAAGGGCTGGGCATCGGCTAAGCGGCTCGCGTCCCTGCCGTTGGCCAGCACCACGCTTATGTCGCCCCCCCGGGATACTATGCCCGCGCTATGGGCGACGACCACCGATGGATCGGGCGCGGCGGCCTGTGGCGCCTTGGCGCAAGAAAAAGCCGCAACCAGCGTGGCTGCGGCTATAATGAAGAAAACGCGTTGGGTAAGTTTCATATGATTACATCCTTCCGGATACTAAAGTTGCCGTGCGCTGCCCTGAGCTATTAAATCCGCCATGAGACTCTTGAGACCCTGCCATACTTGGGCCGCAGGGGCATTGGCGTCTATGGGCACTAAGCTACCACGCTCGGCGTAAAAATCCTTGAGCGGGGCCGTTAACAAGCGATAATTATCGAGCCGTAGCTTAATGGAAGCGATATTGTCGTCGTCACGCAGATAGAGCTTCGTGCCGCACTGGTCGCAGCACTCGGGCTTTTTAGGCGGGTTAAGGACGACATGATAGCTTCTGCCGCATTGTTTGCACATGCGCCGGCCGGATAGGCGCTCGATTATATTCTCGTCGCGCACTTCCAGGTCAAGCACGAAATCCTCTGGGTCGACTTTAGCCAGCGACCGTGCCTGGGGTATGGTGCGCGGAAAGCCGTCGAGCAGCCAGCCGCGAGCCGCGTCGGGGCGCGCGAGCCTCTCGTGTATAAGGTCTATGGTGAGGTCGTCGGGCACGAGCGAACCCCTGCCTATCAGGTCTTTTACTTTGAGGCCAAGGGGAGAGCCTTCTCGAATGGCCGCCCTGAACAGCTCTCCCGACGATATATGGGGCAAGCCGAACTCTTTGGCTGCTTCCATGGCCATGGTGCCTTTTCCGGCTCCGGGGGCTCCGAAGAAAACGAACCTCATGTCGATCGCCGCTCCTCTCGCTCTTAACGCTCCGCGCTCGGCAGTACGATACCTTAAAAATGCCGGGTCGGTAAACACCGAAGCGCGGAAAAGCGCGGAATTCAGCTAAAGGCCCTTATCGCAGCCCTGCAAATCATGATGGCCGCCATGGCTTGTTGAGGTTTAATCGAAAGAGTATCTCCATATGGCGCACGATGGATTCCGTGGGAAAGGCTATGGAAAAAGCCCGGTTTTCCCGGAAGTCGGTACTCGAGGGCATGGCTATGCTGCGCTCGTCAAGGTCTATGGCTAAGCCCATGGAACGAACCAGTTCGATTACGGGCCTCGGATCCGGCGCGTCTGCCCTTTTTATGACGAAGGCGCGGTAGGAGAAATTCACGCCGCTCTTGACCGCCTGCCCATTCCAAGCGGCAAGGTCTTCCGGCAGCAGCGCGGCGGCGAAAGGAAGCACGTCTGAACCCAAGATATGGCTCAGGCGCAGGGTGGAGCCGGGAAACAGCGCTATGAAACGCCGAATGATTTCCATGGTGTCGGCTCCCTGGCCTAGATCGAACGGCACGATAAAGGGATCGAAAACGCCGCGCAGCTGCAGGCCCACAAGGTCTCGGCGGTAGGTATAATCGCTCTTATGGGGTTTGTTGGGGTTGTCATGCCCTTCCGGTATGACGAACACGACCGGCGCGCACGCCAGATCAGAGGATAAATAACGCAAAGCCATAGCCAGGTGGGTCATTTGGAAAGGATCGAAGGATCCGATGAACAGGGCGGCGTCTATCGCGTAGTCCTTAAAGCGCACTACCTGGGGAAAGTCCCGCAGGTCGGCGGGTATAAGGGTACCGCGTTCAATACGTCCGTCTATTGCCCGGAGCGCGTCTTCGTAGAGCGCGCGATAGTAGCTAAAATCGCTTCTATCCATGGAGGTAAGGTAGGAGTATGCGCCAAGCCTGTCGAATACTTCGCGCACCTGGCTTAAGGCTCTGCGAACCAGGGGAGACTTCGGCATGAAGTCGGGCAGGCGCTCAGCCTCTATCATGGAGGGCATTGTATGCCGGTATAGTAAAAGAAGCAAACAGTATAGAAAACGCATCATCGTATTCCGACTATATAATGTTCATTTTATTTATTGTAATTTATCTATAAATTTTGCTTGCTAAAATTACATTTTGCTATATCATCAAGGATAATTAGCCCTAGCAGCTTAGTAAGGCAACAGCTATACATCAGGCGGAGTACATCCTGCGGGCATACGTGGGAGGTTTTATGGGCACTGCAAAGTCGACCGGCCTAAGCGCCGGCCAAAGTCTGTCCGCGACGGGCGCGCGCTGCGCCCCGGCGGAAGAAGAGCTCCTCAAAGCCGTGGAGGCTATAGCCGCGCGCCACAGAGGCAAACCGGGAGCGCTTCTTGCCGTGCTGGAAGAATGCCAGCGCGTCGACCCTCATCATTACCTGAGCGAAAACACGCTTTGCCTGATAGGGCAGGCCATGGGCGAACCGCTCTCGCGCATATATTCAGTCGCCACTTTTTATTCCTACTACAACCTTACGCCCCAGGGCGACCATGTCATCGTCGTATGCCGCGGCACCGCCTGCCACACCCGCGGCTCGCTGGGCCTCCTGCAGGAAGCCTTAAGCATACTGGGCGCAAGCGAGTACCGCGAGGATGAGGAAGCTTCCTTTACGACGGCGGACAAGCGCTTCACGGTGCGCACGGTAGCCTGTTTCGGCCAATGCGCGCTCGCCCCCGTCGTGGCCATAGACGGCGTCATTTATTCGCGCATGACCAGCTCAGCGCTCAAAAACGCCATCGAAGCGAGCGCCAGAGGAGGGAAAAAATGAAGAGCGATACCCTCAAAGCCTTACGTGAGCTTGGGCTCTCAAGCGTAAAGCCAAAAAAACCCACACTATCAGTAGGCATGGGCACCTGCGGCATAGGCAACGGCGCTGACCTGCTGTATGAAGCCCTGCGAAAAAAAGCGGCCGGCACGGGCATAGCGGTTAAAAAAGCGGGCTGCTTCGGCTATTGCGCCGCGGAGCCCCTCCTTATGGCCTACCTGCCCGGCAAGCCCATACTGCTCTTTTTCGATGAGCAAGCCGCGCGCGCGGACAAAACCGTAGCCCTGATGTCCAGCGAGGCGGCCTGGGACAGCCTTGCCAAGAGCGCCGACGCCAAAATCAGCCGCTGGGACTTCCACACCGCCACGCTCAGCTTCGGCGAAGCCTGGGACAAACTGCCCGAATGGAACGAGCTGCCCTTCTTCAAGGGCCAGACCAAGCTTATACTGCGCGACGCCGGCCTTATCGATCCTGAAAGCCTGCCTGAGTACCTTGCCGTGGGCGGCTATACGGCCCTGGAAAAAGCGCTCTCAGGCATGAGCCCCGAGGAAGTCATCGAGGCGGTAAGCCAAGCAGGCCTCCGCGGCCGAGGCGGCGCGGGCTTTCCCACCGGCGTCAAATGGAAGCTCATGCGCGCCAACCCGGGCGAGACCAAATACATTATTTGCAACGCCGACGAGGGCGACCCCGGCGCTTATATGAACCGCAATGAAATCGAGAGCGACCCCCACATGCTTGTCGAGGGCATGATACTCGGCGCGTACGCGATGGGCGCCAGCCAGGGCTTCGTGTACGTCCGCGCCGAGTATCCGCTGGCCGTTGAGCGCCTGGCTAAAGCCATAGCGGACGCCGAGGCGGCGGGGCTCCTGGGCGAGCGTATCCTAGGCTCGGAATTCTCCTTCCACCTGGACATAGTGAAGGGCGCCGGCGCCTTCGTGTGCGGCGAGGAAACCGCGCTCATAGCCAGCGCGGAAGGCCGCTCGGGAAGGCCGAGCCCCCGCCCGCCCTTCCCCGCCCAGAAAGGCTACCGGGGCCTGCCTACGAATATCAACAACGTAGAGACCTGGTGCAACGTGCCCGTCATCATAGCGCGCGGCGCCAAGTATTACGCGGGCTTCGGCACCGCCAAGAGCGCGGGCACCAAGGTATTCAGCCTGGTCGGCAAGGCGCGGAATACCGGCCTCGTGGAACTGTCGCTGGGCACCCCCCTGTCAGACATGATATACGGCATGGGCGGCGGGGCCGGGCCTAGGAAGACCGTGCGCGCGGTGCAGTCGGGCGGGCCTTCCGGCGGCTGCATACCCGCGGCCGACTTCGGCGCGGCCGTCGACTACGAGACCCTGGCGGCCATGGGCGCCATCATGGGCTCGGGCGGCATGGTGGTCATGGACCAGGACAATTGCATGGTGGACGTGGCGCGCTATTTCATTAGCTTTACCGCCGCCGAATCCTGCGGCAAATGCGCGCCCTGCCGCGAGGGCCTTGCCCAGATGCTCAGGATACTCACCGACATCACTAAGGGGCGGGCCCAGCTGTCGGCCCTCGACGAGCTTGAGCGCCTGGCCCGCACGGTTAAGGACAGCGCCCTCTGCGGCCTTGGGCAGACGGCGGCAAACCCCATACTCACCACCCTGAAATACTTTAGGGAGGAGTACGAGGAACATATCCTGGATAAGCGCTGCAAGGCCGGCGTGTGCGAGGACCTCTTCTCGGCCCTCTGCGAAAACTCCTGCCCCCTGCACATGAACATACCCGGCTACATAGCCCTCCTGGCCGAGGACCGCATAGAGGACGCCTTCGAGCTTACCCTCAGGGACAATCCGCTGCCGGGCACCGTAGGCAGGATATGCCATTTCCATTGTCAGATGCGCTGCCGCCGCGACGACATAGACGAGCCGGTATCGCAGGGCGAGATACACCGCTACCTGGCCGACACCATGTATAAGCTGGGCAGGGAGAAAGAAAGCTGGAAGCGCCTCGTTAGCGAGCGCCTCCCCGATACGGGCAAGCGCGTGGCCATAGTAGGCGCGGGGCCAGCGGGCCTTACCGCGGCCTTCTACCTGCGCCGCCTCGGCCATGACGTTACCGTATACGAAGCCCAGGCCAAGGCCGGCGGCATACTGCGCTACGGCATACCCGCCTACCGCTTGCCCAAGGAAGTGCTGGACAAAGAGCTTGAGCTTTGGAAGAAGCTCGGCGTGTCCTTCGTGTTCAATGCAAGGCTCGGGCGCGACCTTACGCTGGACGGCCTCAAGGCCAAGCACGACGCCCTTATCGTGGCCATAGGCGCGCAGGGCGACAAGAGCCTAGGCATACCCGGCGAAGATCTTGGGGGCGTACACCCCGGCTACGAGTGGCTGGAGCGATACGAACGGAAAGAAGCCCCTAAGCCGGGCAAGAAGGCCATCGTAATAGGCGGGGGCAACGTGGCCATAGACGCCGCGCGCACCCTTTTCCGCGAAAACTGCGACGTGACCGTGGCCTACCGGCGCGCGAAGGAAGACTTGCCGGCCAACGCGGCCGAACTCCAGGGCGCCGCCGAGGAATGCGTCGCGTTCAAGTACATGCTCCAGCCCGTGGAGATCCTCGGCCATGAGGACGGCGTAGGCTCTAAGCGGCGCGTACGCGCCGTGCGCTTCCAGGTAATGAAAGCAGGCGGCATAGACCCCTCGGGCAGGCCCGCTCCGGTGGCTACCGAGCGCTTCGTGGAACTGCCCTGCGACGACGTATACATAGCCGTGGGCGAGCGCGTAGAGTCGGCCTACCTGGCTAAGTCCGGCCTGCCCGTGCGCAAGGACGGCAGGCTGGCGGCCACAGGCGCCGGCGGCAGGCTCGCGCCCGGATACTGGGCCATAGGCGATGCGGTAAGCGGCCCTGCCACGGCGGCGGAGGCCATGGGCCTTGCCAAGAGCGCGGCCAAGGACATCGATGCCGAGCTCATGGGCCGCGACGTTTTCGCCGGGCTCTTCAAGGATTTCAGCTACTCGATGACCATGCCGGACAAGCCATCGCGCAACAGGCGCGGAGTTGCCAAGCTCGTGCCGCCTGAACAGCGTCACGGAAATTTCCAGGAGATAGCCCAAGGCTATTCGGGCGAACAGGCCCGGGCCGAGGCGGCGCGCTGCCTGCGCTGCGACCTGCGCGACAACGCGCTTTCACCTTGGCGCTAAGGAGTATTGCCATGCCTAACGATATAGAGCTGTTCATAGACAATCGGCCGGTACGCGTACCCGCCGGCTCGACCATACTGCAGGCCTGCAAGGCCGCGGGCGTGGATATACCTACGCTCTGCCATATGGAAAAGGTGTCGTCCAACGCCTCATGCGGTTTATGCGTCGTCGAGGTGGACGGTGCCAAGAGCCTCGTGCGCTCCTGCGTACAGGCCGCGAGCCCCGGGCTTAAGGTGCAGAGCGCGAGCCCCCGCGTCATGGAAGCCAGGCGCACTGTTACCGAATTGCTCCTGGCCAACCATCCGGACGACTGCCTCTCCTGCCTGCGCAACAATTCCTGCGAGCTGCAGGCCATAGCCGAGCGCATGGGCGTGCGCAAGAAGCCCTTCCCGCGCACGCGCAAGCCGGCAAAGCCCGACGTCATAGGCCTTGCCATCATGAGGGACAACGACAAGTGCATACTCTGCGGACGCTGCGTGGCCGTGTGCCGCGAAACCCAGGGCGTGTCCGCCATAGACTTCGCCGGACGCGGCGTTCGCTCGCACATAGCCCCCTTCATGGATAAGGCCTTAAGCCAATCGGTATGCGTATCCTGCGGCCAATGCACCCTGGTGTGCCCCACCGGCGCGCTCACCGAACGGGACGAGTGCGACGAGGTGTTCGCCCAACTCTACGACCCCAAGAAGGTCGTGGTCGTGCAGACCGCGCCGGCCATACGGGCTTCTCTGGGCGAAGCGCTCGGCCTCGAAGCCGGCTCCCTCGTCACCGGAAAGATGGCGGCGGCCCTGCGGCGCCTAGGCTTCGACAAGGTATTCGACACGCAGTTCACGGCTGACCTCACCATCATGGAGGAAGGCTCGGAGCTCCTCCATAGGCTGGGCAACGGCGGCAAGCTGCCCATGATCACCTCCTGTTCGCCGGGCTGGATCAATTTTATAGAGACCTTCTACCCCTCGCTTCTGCCCCACCTATCCAGCTGCAAATCGCCCCAGCAGATGTTCGGCGCCCTGGCCAAGAGCTACTGGGCAGAGAAAGCAGGCGTAGACCCCGCATCGGTCGTGGTGGTGTCCATCATGCCCTGCACGGCCAAGAAGCACGAAGCCAAGCGCCCCGAGATGCGCGACGCCTGGCTCTGGTGGAAGGAAAAAGGCAAGGAAAGCGAGCCCTACTTCGACGTGGACTACGCCCTCACCACGCGCGAGCTCGCGCGCATGATACGCAGGGCAGGCATCGATTTCGCCGCCCTGCCGGAGGAAGCCTTCGACGATCCGCTGGGGCGGAGCACCGGAGCCGCCACCATATTCGGCGCCACCGGAGGCGTCATGGAGGCGGCCGCGCGCACGGCCTACGAACTGGTTACGGGCAAGGCCATGCCGGGCATAGAGCTGGAGGCGGTGCGCGGCTTTGACGGCATACGCGACGCCGAGCTCGACATGAACGGCACCAAGCTCAAAGTCGCGGTAGCCCATACACTCAAGAACGCCCGCACGCTCTTAGACGGCATTGCCGCAGGCGCCAGCCCCTACGCGTTTATCGAGGTGATGAGCTGCCCCGGCGGCTGTTTGGGAGGCGGAGGCCAGCCGGTAAGCACGGACTGGAAGAAGCGCGAGGCGCGTCGCCAGGCCATATACCGCGAGGACCGCTCGCTGCCCGAGCGCAAGTCCCACGATAACCCAGCCGTGCAGCTCCTGTATAAGGAGTTCCTGGGCAAGCCGCTTGGGCACCTGTCGCACGAGCTTTTGCACACGGAGTACAAGCAGCGCTCCGTATAAATGTGGTAGGCAATACATACACGCGGGGCTATCCTTAATAACGGATAGCCCCGTTTTTATACGTAATAGCCGAAAATCGCGCTTTACTCTCCTCTAGGCCTGTGCCATTCGCCGTTTCGTATGCCTTGAGCCGGCGTTTAATGGGGAATCAAAACTATCCGCGTTCGGTACGTTCCCCGGCAATGG
>JBFZES010000250.1:0-6679 GCA_041306725.1 Spirochaetaceae bacterium
CATGCTCCACTATAACTTCCCCCCCTTCTCCGTGGGCGAGACCGGTCGCTTAGGCACCGGCCGCCGCGAGATAGGCCACGGCCACCTCGCGCGCCGCGCCCTTGAGCGCGTGCTGCCCATAAAGGAAAAATTCCCCTACACCGTGCGCGTCGTGTCGGAGGTGCTTGAGTCTAACGGCTCCTCCTCCATGGCCAGCGTATGCGGCGGCACCTTGGCCCTTCTTGCGGCGGGCGTGCCCTTAAAGAGCCCGGTAGCCGGCATAGCCATGGGCCTTATCACCGACGGCGACCGCTTCGCGGTGCTCTCCGACATACTCGGCGACGAGGACCACCTTGGCGATATGGACTTCAAGGTAGCGGGAACCGAGGCGGGCATCACCGCCTTCCAGATGGATATAAAGATAGACGGCGTATCCGCGCAGATCATGACCAAGGCGCTCGATCAGGCCAAGCGCGGCCGCATGCATATCTTAGGCATCATGAACAAGACCATATCCGTGCCCGCGGCGGACATATCGATCTTCGCGCCCAAGATAGTCACCGTTAAGATTGACACCGATAAGATCGGCGCTATAATCGGGCCGGGCGGCAAGAATATCAAGGCGCTGTGCGAGCAGTTCGGCGTCAAGATAAACGTGGACGAGGACGGCAGCGTCACCATTTACGGATCGAACCAGCAGGCCGCCTACGACGCTAAGGACGCGGTGCTCGGCATAGCGGAAGACCCGGAAGTGGGCCGCATCTATCAGGGCACCGTGAAGCGCATCATGGACTTCGGCGCCTTCGTGGAAATACTGCCCGGCAAAGAGGGCCTCGTGCATATATCGCGGCTTTCCAAGACCAGGGTAGCCTCCGTGTCCGAGATCGTGAAGGAAGGCCAGGTCATACCGGTACGCCTCCTCGAGATCGACAAGCTCGGCAGGCTTAACCTTTCCTACATCGACGCGCTTGAGGACGACGAAAAGAAAAGCTAAGCGCCTCGCGCCGTACTATTTTCCACCACGAGGCCGGCCTACAAGGACGGCCTCTTGTTTTCATCGGAGACCTGCCATGCCGCTCGATACTGAGCTTTTTATACAGCAACCCTCTGCCGGCGCGGCCCTTATCATAGACGCCATGCCCGGCAGCGCCGCCGTAGCCTTAGGCCTTTGGTTCCCCGCCGGCTCGGCCTATGAGAGCGAGGACGAGCAGGGCTTATCGCATTTCGTCGAGCACATGCTCTTTAAGGGCGCGGGCGAGCGCGACGCGGAGGCCCTGTCGCGGGTAATAGACCGCGAGGGAGGCAGCCTTAACGCCTTTACCGAGCGGGAAGCCGTATGCATACACTGTACCCTGCCCGCGGATAAGGCCGAGCTCGCGGCGCAGCTGCTCCTCGACATGGCCTATCGCCCTCGCTTCGCCCGCAAGGACTTCGAGCTCGAAAAGGATATCATCGTAAGCGAGATACTCGCCGCCGAGGACGACCTTGAGGAGGCGGGGCAGGACGTCTTCTACGCGATGAGCTATCCCGAGCAGCCTATAGGCAGGAGCATCGCGGGCAAGGCGGATATCGTGCAGGCCCATGCCTTCGAAAGCCTTATATCTTTTCATGAACGGCGCATACTGAACGCGCCCGTGCTTATGACCATAGCCGGCGACGTAGACTGCCAGCGTATGGCCTCTATCTTTTCGCGGGCGCTTGAATCGCGCGGCCCCAGCCTTAAGGCCGCATTGACCGGGCCGGCCGCCTTCCCCGGCCGCTTTGCCCCGGCCCGGGCCATGGTGAGCGCCACGGGCAGCCAGGTTTACTTCTTTACCGGCCTGCCCTTGGCGGAGCCCCTGTCGGAGGACGATTACTGGATGCTGTCGCTCGTTAGCTCCGCCTACGGCGAAAGCATGAGCTCGCGGCTCTTTATGCGCCTGCGGGAGCGGGAAGGCCTGTGCTACAGCATAGGCACGAGCTTCAGCTTTTCGCGGCTAGCGGGGCTCTGGGGCGTGGCTTCCGCCTGCTCGGCGAGCCAGTTCCCGCGCTTTGCCGACGCCTATCGCCGCGAGGCTCAAAGCCTATTCGAATCGGGCTTACATGCCGAAGAGATAAGGGAGGCCCTGTCCAGGATAGATGGCATGCTGCGCGTAGCGTCGGACGACGTGGAATTCCGCATGAACCGCTTGGCGCGGCAGTATCTCTTCGACGGCCAGGCGGAAAACCTAGCCGTAAGCCTGGAACGCCTTAGGCAGCCGCGCTTTTCCGACGAGGGGGCCGTGGCCGGCTATATACGCGGACGGCTCGATCCCGAACGCGAAAACGTACTGCTCTATGGCACCATAAGCAAGCGCGTGCTCAAGGCAGGCGCGGAGGCTTTCAAGGCGGTAAAGGTTTAGGAGGTGCGATGATGCATGAAGTAGCGGTGCCTGTGGTGGTAGAAGACGGAGCGAGTTCGCCTCATTATCAGACGCCTGGCGCAGCGGGCGCCGATTTGCGCGCATTTTTGGATACGCCACTGCTGCTAGCACCGGGAGAGCGGTCCGTCGTGCCCACGGGCGTACGCATTCAATTGCCACCGGGTTACGAGGCGCAGGTAAGGCCGCGTTCCGGCCTTGCCGCCACGCACGGCATCACCTGCCTTAACAGCCCGGGCACCATAGACGCCGACTATCGAGGGGAGATACGCGTCATCCTGATAAACCTCGGCTCAGACCCCTTCACCCTCACTCCCGGCGAGCGTATAGCGCAACTCGTGGTGAGCCCGGTAGCGCGGGCGCGATTCGAGGAGTGCGCGGAGCTTGAAACAAGCCATAGGGGAGAAGGCGGTTTCGGCTCCACGGGACGCTCCTAGCAGCTAATGAAGAGACGCTACGGGACTCTCTGGGTATATATAGCCAAGGAATTCCTCCTGTCCTTTTTCGTGGCCTTCCTCTTTTTCTTCATAATCTTTTTTATCAATCAGCTTCTGCTCATGGCAGAGGATATCTTGACGCGGAAGGCGCCCTTGGGCGACGTGGTTCGCCTCGTGGTCTATGCCATGCCCGCCATCGTGGCCATGTCCTTTCCCTTCGGCTCGCTCGTGGGCGCTCTCATGTGCGCGGGCAGGCTGGCCAGCGATAATGAGCTTTTGGTGCTCAGGGCCTCCGGCGTGCCGCGGCGGGCCGTGTTCATGCCCTTCATAGCCCTCGGCCTGGCTTTCAGCCTCGTGTCCTTCGTCATGAACGATTATTTTCTTCCCTTGGGTACGATAAACTACGCCAAGCTCTATAGGAAGCTGGTAAGCTCCTCGCCCGCGCTCGAGCTTAAGCCCTACGCGGTGAAACGCTACCGCGACACGGTTATCGTTATCGGCCAGGTAAGCGGGTCAACGATAGAGGATATCGTCATACTCGATACCGCCGCTGGAGGCTCTAGCAGGCTTATCAGCGCGGCGACCGCCGAGCTCCGCGACGGGGGGCAGGCTTCCGGCGTTATTCAGCTCGTGCTCGAGGGCGTGTTCCTGCAGGAGAGCGACCCCGCCAAGCCTACTCGTTTTGAGTACTCAAGCGCGGATCGCATGGAATACACTATAGTGCTGTCGAGCTTTAGCGACTTTAGCCCCGGCATCGGCCCCCGCGAAATGAGCTCGCGCGACGTCTTGCGCGAGATACGGAAAAAAGAGGATGTTTTGGCGTCGCGCGTCATAGCCAGGGGCAACGAGCTATCCGCCAAGGAAGCCGAGCTCAGGTCGGCGTATAGGGAAGCCGCGCTGGGTAAAAGCCCGTTGGATGCGAGTGTTCAACGCCTTAGCGGCCTGTTCGATTCCTTCGTAGCGCTGCGCGCGCGCCCCTTAAGGGACAGGGCGCTTGATATATACCGCCTTGAATACTTTAAAAAGTTTTCTATACCGGCCGGCGCCTTAGTCTTTGTCTTCCTTGCCGTTCCCCTGGGTTCGCGCGCGCGAAAAAGCGGTAAATCCCTAGGTTTTGGCCTTGGCTTGCTGGTTTCGGTGCTGTACTGGGGCCTGCTGGTAGGAGGGCAGACCCTGGGACTGCGCTCTGAGCTATCCCCATTTTTAGCCATGTGGGCGCCGAACCTGCTCGTAGCGCTGCTGTCGTTGCCCCTCCTCCTGTCGAGGAGGGACAGTTGAACGGCTTGGCCGGCGCGGGGCCCTCCATGGCGAGCCCGCTGGGCCGCCGCTCCTTAACGCTCGACCTCTACGTGCTGAAATCGTTCTTGCCGGTATTTTTCGTGTCATTGCTCTTTTTCGTCTTGATAGTGCAACTGGCCGACATACTGCTCAATATCGTGCAGTATATACAGAATGACGTAAGCGGAGCCGGCATAGCGCGCGCTGCTTTGCTGTATCTGCCTAAATGCTTAAGTTGGGCCCTGCCCATAGCCATGCTCTTCTCCGTATCCTTTACCTTGGGCAATTTTTTCGCCCACAACGAACTTATCGTGGTATACGGCTCGGGCATACAACTCTATTCCTTCATGTTGCCGGTATTCGCGGCCGCAGCCCTCATATCGCTGGGTTTCATGGTTTTCGACGACCAAGTGGTTATACCGAGCTATAGCGCGAAGCTACAATACACGAAAGCCTTGCTGCGCACCGGGGACGCTCCCTCCGGCGGCAACGATATTACTATACTAGGGGAGGGCGGCCGCTATATCTGGAATATACGCTATTTCGACGCGGCGGGCCTGAGCATGGCGGGCGTTACCCTCGTCGAGCGGGATGCGGAGGGAGCGTTCATGATGCGATTGAACGCCCAGTCGGCATCGTGGACCGGCGAGCGCTGGCGCTTTTCAGGCGTGAGGAGATTTTTCCGTTCCGGCGACCGCGTCCTCGACGAGAGCTTGGCTACGTACGAGGATGCCCTGCTTTCCGAGCCTCCCGATTCGTTTAGGGGCGGTTCCCGAACCATAGAGGAAATGCCCTTCAAGGACGCGGCTATGCATGTAGCCTTCCTCAAGCGTGCGGGGCTGCCGCGCGCGGCCCAGGAGACCGAACTCTTTCGACGCTTTAGCTACGCGCTTACGCCGCTGCTCGTCAGCCTGCTCTCCGCTTCGCTCGCCGGTTTGTTCAGGAAGAATATTTTGCTCATGAGCCTCCTCGTAAGCCTTATAGGGGCCACGGTATATTACGTGAGCCAGATGATCAGCGTGCTCCTGGCGAAGAGCGAGAGCATAAGCCCTCTTGCCGGCGCCTTTATCCCCATAGGCTTGTTTCTCGTCATGGCCTTGGCCTTGTTTAGGCTGAGGCGCGTGTGAGCAAGAGCCGTATACCTATCATAATCCCGCCCCCCGGCGGTGGAAAGCGAGCCCTTCATGGCAGGCACTGAAATCTTCACCCTCTTGAGCAAGGACGCCGATACCCGCGCCAGGACCGGCTACATAGACCTGCCCCACGGGCGCGTCCATACGCCGGTTTTTATGCCGGTGGGCACCAATGCCACGGTTAAGGCGGTAAGCAAGGACTCCCTGGCCCAGATAGGCTGCGAGATTATCCTGGCCAATACCTACCACCTGTATTTGCGGCCTGGGCATGAGCTTATACGGGAAGCCGGCGGCTTGCACGGCTTCACCGGCTGGAAGGGTAATTTCCTTACCGACTCCGGCGGGTTTCAGGTGTTCTCCCTGGCGCCGTTTAGGAAAATAAGCGAAGAAGGCGTTAAATTCCAGTCGCATATCGACGGTTCCAAGCACATGCTAACGCCTGAATTGGCGGTGGATATTCAAACCGCGTTTCGCAGCGACATATTTATGCAGCTTGACGTGTGCAGCTCCTACGGCGTGGAACGGAAGGAAGCCATGGATGCCCTGCGCCTGACGAGCGCCTGGGCGGCGCGCTCCAAGGCTCACTGGGAAGCCACGCGAGAGGCTAGCGATTTCGAAGGTAAGCTATTCGGCATAGTCCAGGGCAATTTCTTCGAGGATCTGCGCGCCCAAAGCGCGAGGGAAATACTCGATCTTGACCTGCCCGGCATAGCCATAGGGGGCCTTTCCGTGGGCGAGCCCTTCGATCAGTTCTGCCATTACCTGGCTTTCACGGCGGCGCTGCTTCCGGAAACTAAGCCGCGCTACGTCATGGGCATAGGCACGCCCGAATACATACTGGCGGCCGTGGAGCAGGGCATCGATATGTTCGACTGCGTATTTCCCACGCGCACGGCGCGGAACGGCCTCTTATTTACCTCCTATGGCCCCATATCCATCAAGCAGGCCCAGTATACGCGGGACTTTACGCCGCCCGATCCCGCCTGCGCCTGCGCGGTATGCAAGGAATATAGCAGGGCCTATCTCCGCCACCTGTATAAAAACAATGAAATACTATTCTCCATGCTCGCGAGCTATCACAACTTGGCCTTTCTCCATGAATTTTTGCATAAAATCCGCTACAGTATCGAAGAGCGCCGCTTCGGCCAGTTTAAGCGCGAGTATCTGGCCCAGTATCGTTCTAAGCTATGATGCCTTTTATAGACGGAGGTACCGCTATGCGACGATACCGCGCTGCCCTATGCCTCGCGCTGCTATTCCTGGCCTTGCCAGCCGGGTTTAGCCAGGAGGCGGAAAGCCAGGCCCAACGCCGCGAGGCGACCCTGCGCTATGGCATAGAGACCCAGGTGATAGAGCTCATAGGAGCGCTCCGGGCCGAACGGGATCAGGACTTTGACCCTCTTTTACTCGAGCTGCTCCAAAACTCCAGCAGCCCTAGGCTGCGCATAGCCAT
>JBFZES010000251.1:0-13297 GCA_041306725.1 Spirochaetaceae bacterium
AGGAGCAGGTTGAACACGTCGGGATGGGCTTTCTCTATCTCGTCGAAGAGCACGACGCTGTAGGGCTTGCGCCGCACCCGCTCGGTGAGCATGCCGCCCTCGTCGTAGCCCACGTAGCCCGGAGGGGCGCCCACCAGGCGGGCGGCGTTATGCTTTTCCATGAAATCCGACATGTCGATGCGTATGAGGGCTTCTTGCGAGCCGAAGAGCGCTTCGGCGAGGGTCTTGGCGAGGAGGGTCTTGCCCACGCCGGTAGGCCCCAGGAAGATAAAGGAACCGAGCGGCCTGCGCGGGTCCGATATGCCGGCGCGGGAGCGGCGAACGGATGCCGCGAGGGCCTTTACGGCCAGCTCCTGCCCTATGACCCGGCGGTGGAGCTCCTCGTCGAGGCCGGAGAGCTTATCCGATTCGCCCTCGCTTATGCGCTCCACGGGTATGCCGGTCATCTCGGCCACCACCGAACGCACGTCGTCCATGCCTACGAGGAGGGCGTCGCCGCCGCGCAGCGACGCGTTGCGGCTGCGGAGCTCCTCAAGCTCGGCCTTGAGCGTGCGCACCCGGTCGCGGAGCTCTGCGGCCTTCTCGTAGTTCTGGGTGGATACGAGGGCGAGCTTTTCCTCGGTAAGGCGCCGTATGTCGGTCTCTATGATGCCAAGCTCGGGCAGCTTGGCGGGGCTTTCCACTTTCTTGCGCGCGCCGGCCTCGTCGAGCACGTCTATGGCCTTGTCCGGCAGATAGCGCTCGCTTATGTAGCGGCGGGCGAAGAAGGCGGCCGCTTCCACCGCGTCGGCGGAGTAGCGCACGCCGTGGAAGCGCTCATAGCGCTCCTTTATGCCCTTGAGTATGTCCACCGTCTCCTCGACGTTAGGCTCCTCTACGAGCACGATCTGGAAACGCCGCTCAAGGGCCGCGTCCTTCTCGAAATACTTACGGTACTCATCCAGGGTGGTGGCGCCTATGCATTGCAGTTCGCCGCGGGAGAGCGCGGGCTTGAGCATATTGGAGGCGTCTATGGTGCCTTCGGCGGAGCCAGCGCCTATTATGGTATGCAGTTCGTCAATGAAGAGTATGACGTTGCCCGCCGCGGCTATCTCCTTCATGATGCGCTTGAGGCGCTCCTCGAATTCGCCGCGGTATTTCGTGCCGGCGACGACCGAAGCCAGGTCGAGGACGATGAGGCGCTTGCCCTGCAGTCCATCGGGAACGTCGCCCTTTGCCATGCGCAGGGCAAGGCCCTCCACTATGGCGGTCTTGCCTACGCCGGGGTCGCCTACCAGCACGGGATTGTTCTTGCTGCGGCGGGAGAGTATGCGCACGAGGCGCTTGGTCTCGCGCTCGCGGCCCACGACGGGATCTATACGGTCTTCGCGAGCCCAGGAAGTAAGGTCCCTTGAGTGCTCATCGAGCAGGGGCGTCGAGGCCGGCTGCAAGGCGCCCTTGCGGGAAGCGCCTTGAGAAACGGGGTTAGGCGGCGTGCGGCTTTCCTCGCGGCGCTTGGTCTCGTCCTGACCCGCGGCGAGCAGCTTGAGCGTAGAGCGAAGCTGCTCATAAAACACGCCATAGCGCGAAAGGAACTGCTCCAGTACCGAGGAGCTCTCGCGCGCCGCGGCGACGACTAAGTGCTCAGTGCCTATGTACTCGCCATCCATGAGCCGCGCTTCTTCGGCGGCCGTCTCGAGCATGGATTTAAGGCGGCGCGACAGGGGGGCGTCGCCTAGGAGAAAGCCGCCGCGCCTGCCTACGGCGGAACGCTCAAGCTCGAGCCTGAGCTCGGCCATGTCCACTTTAAGCGACTCGAAGAGCCGGTAGCCCGTGCCTTCGGCGCCGCGCACCAGCGCGAGCAGCACGTGCTCCGGGCTTAATTCGGCGGCATGGAAACGCCGCGCTTCTTCCTGGGCGCTTACGGTGAGGAGTCTCTGCGCGCGCTTGGTCAAACCCTTAAACATCAGCATACCCCTTAGCCATAAACACTGAAGACGCGGATTTCCTGAGCAGCCTGGCGCGCGCCTGGGAATCGGGCTCGCCCGAGCCCGCGCCGGCCTTTTCCATACGTAAAGATATCCATAACTCGCTGGCCGCGGCCAGGCTCATGCCTTCCAAAATCCCCAAGCTCAAGCCTAAACGAAGCCCAGATATAATATCGGCGCTTTCTTCCCTGGATACAAGGCGGGCATGGCGGGCCTGGCCGAGCGCCCTGCCCACGAGGTCAAGCATATCCCAGGGGCTGCGCCCCATGATATCGGCACGAGCCCTGCGCTCGTATTCGGCTATAAGCCGCGCCGTCTTGGCTAAGCGCTCAAGGGAGGCGCGCTCGGGCTCCCGGTAGGGGGCTGGCAGGGCTAGGCCGTAAAGCGAGCCTTGGCTGGCGGCCTTGGATGCGTAGGATCCTTCCACCATGAAGCCCGCTTCCATGGCGCGGCGGAATACGGCGTCGATTATGCCGGCCATGACGAGGGCAGGCAGGTGCAGGCTCACGGAGCCCGAGAGGCAGCTGCCGCAGCGGCCGGCGTCGCTGTGAATATAGCCGGCTATAGGATCAAAGGCCCAGGGCGCCATGGCGCCCATTTCGTCGTCGGCCTTGGCCAAGAGTTCCCAGCTATGCTCAAGCTCAAGGCCCGGCGCGTTGGCGTGGAGAGAGCAATGGCAGCTGTCATTGAAGCTTGCCCAGAGCCTATGCTCGGGGCTCAGCGCGAAATGCTTTTCCTCGTCGATAATGAAGGCCCTGCTTAAGAGGCCGCGCTCGGCTAAGAGGCTGCGGGCCTCCGGGCCTAATTCTTCTATTTCATAGCATGCGAGGCGCGCGGCATGCGCGGCGCGGCAGAGGGTAGTATGGGCTTCCACGCGTTCCTCGGCGCCGGCTAGCCAGGGAAAGCGAACCGTGGCCAGGTTGCGGTCAAGCCGGAGCGAGGACGATAGCACGACGTCGAAATCGGGATACTCGCCGTCGCGGAGAGGCTCAAGGGCGGGGCTGCGGGGCATCATGGGCATTCCCCCGCTTCCAATTCGCGAAGCCGGTCGCGCAAGGTGGCTGCCCGCTCGAAATCCTCATTCTGTATGGCGTTGGCAAGGGCCTCATGCAGGCGCTGCGCGGCGCTCGAGCCTGCAGGCGAGCCGGGCGCCTTGCCCGCATACGGCTGGGCGCGGCCGTTGCGGCGCCAGAGGCTGGCTAATTCGCGGCGGAATACGGTTACGCAGAAGGCGCAGCCGAGCTTGCCGTCCCGCGACAGCGCCGCTGCCGTAAGGCCGCAGTTGGCGCAGCTTTTTTCCCCATCGGCTCCCCCATCGGCTCCCCCGTCCCGCGCGTCAAGCGAGGCTCGAAGAGGGCCTCCGGCGAGGCCGCGCTCAGAGGAGGCCTCCGCCCCCGCGTTTGCGCCAAGGTAGCCCAAACGCGCGGCGCAGTCCCTGCAGAGCCTGCGCTCACGCTCGGGCCCTTCTTGGAGTATAAGGTAAGTTTCGCTGTCGGCGCCGCAGTTATCGCATAGCATTACCATCACTATAGGAAATAAAGCAGCGAAGGGAAAGGCCATGGAGGCGCGCATAATAAAATATTTTTTTATTTTTATAGGGGCATAGCTGACTAAAAGCCTTGTCCAGCCTAGCGCGGGCGCGATACTATAGTGGCCGCGGGCGGCGCGCCGCCCGCAAGGAAGGACCTTCATGAAACGCATCGTAGCCATCGCGGCTCTTGCCGCTTTTTTTACCGTATCGCTGTTCGCTTTCGGGGCCAAAGAGAGTCCCGCCGCGGCGCCCCTGGCGCCCCTAGAGCTCCGCATAGGCGCGCTTAAAGGCCCCTCGGGCATGGGCATGATAGGGCTCTTCGAAAACGGCCCGGCCTTGCCCGACGGCTTAAGCGCGCGCTTCGAAGCGCTTTCGGGGGCGGATTCGGCGGCGGCGAAACTATTGTCGGGAGAGCTCGACGGCGCGGTGCTGCCGGTCAACATGGCCGCCAAGCTGTATAACGCGGGCCTGCCGTATCGCATGGCCGCGCTCGTGGGCAACGGCATGGTAAAAATCCTCTCCGCGGATACTTCCCTACGCTCGCTTGCCGACTTGAAGGGCCGCGAGCTGCACGTGGCCGGCCAGGGCGCCACGCCGGAATTCCTTATCCGAGCCGTCCTTAAGCATGCGGGCATGGACGCGGACAAGGACCTGCGCCTGACCTTTAACCTGCCCTACCCTGAAATGGCGGCGAGCCTCGCCTCGGGGAAAATAGCCATTGCGGCCCTGCCCGAACCCTTCGCCACCGTGGCCAAGAAAGCCAATCCCGCGCTGCGCGAAGCTTTTTCTCTCGGCGAGCTGTGGACAGCGGCTACGGGCCAGGCCGATTATCCAATGACCGTGTTCGTGCTGCGCTCGAGCATCATCGCCGAGAGGCCAGCGGGCGCGAAAGCCCTGCTCCTAGCCTACAAGGCGTCCATAGAGGGCGTCTTGGCCGATCCGCTGGCGGCGGGCGTACTGGTCGAGAAATTCGACTTTGGGTTAAAGGCTCCCATAGCCGCCGCCTCCGCGCCTAACGCTAACTTCACCTTTGAAGGGGCGCGCAGCGCCCGGGCATCCGTCGAGACCCTGCTGCGCCTCTTCCTTGAGTCCAATCCCGCGTCCATAGGCGGCAAGCTGCCCGACGAGGCCTTCTACGCAGACCTTGGGCTCTAAAGCGAGGCGCGCGCCGTCTCGCGGCGCCGACCTGGCTTTTTCCAGCGCGCTGATCATCGCGCTGTGGAAACTGGGCGCCCTGGCGGTGGGCATAGACATGATACTGCCGCCGCCCGAGCGCGTCCTCGCCGTTTTCGCGGGCCTTATAGGCTCTCCGCGCTTTTTACAGGCGCTCGGCGCCACCGCCCTGCGAGGACTCGCCGCCTTCGGCCTTTCCTTGCTGCTCGGAGGCATAGTCGGCTTCTTCATGGGCAGTTCCCCGCGCTTTAGGCTCTTGATAGCGCCTGCCCTTACCGTCATACGCGCCACGCCGGTGCTTGCCATCATTCTGCTTGCCCTCGTGTGGTTCCCTTCAGGCGTCGTGCCGATATTCTCCGCCCTGGTCATGGCCTTTCCCGTCGTGGCGGCCGACTTTGCCGCCGGGGTATCCTCCACCGACCGGAGGCTTTTGGAGATGGCCACGCTCTTTGGGCTTACCCGAAGGAGCATAGCGCTGGAACTGCGCATACCCTCTGCCCTGCCCCACCTGCTGGCGGGAGCGAAGAACGCGCTGGGCCTGTCATGGAAGGTGGTCGTGGCTGGCGAGGTTTTGAGCCAACCCGCGCGGGCTTTAGGTACCGGCATGCAAAATGCCCGCATTATGCTGGAAACGGCCGAGGTATTCGCCTGGGCGGCCGCCGGCGTTATGCTCTGCGCGCTGAGCGACGCCCTCTTCGACCGCCTGGCAAGGAAGTTTTCATGGCCTACCATATAAAAAGCCTTAGCAAGCGCTATGGGGATACGCTCGTGCTCGACGGCCTGTCCCTGGAATTGCCCAAAGACGCGGTGAGCGTGGTGCTCGGCCCCTCCGGCTGCGGCAAGACAAGCCTCTTAAACATACTTGCCGGCATCGATAAGGATTTCGAGGGAAGCCTAGACGGCTTTGCGGGCATGCGGGCCAGCTACGCCTTCCAGGAAGACAGGCTCCTGCCCTGGCGAAGCGCCAAAGACAATGTGGCCCTCGTGCTCGAGGCTAGCGTCGGCCGCGAGGAAGCGAAGCGCCTGGCCCTTGATGCCCTACGCTCGGTAGGCCTGGATAGCGACGCGGATAAGCTTCCTGGCGCGCTATCGGGAGGCATGCGCAAACGCGTGGCCCTGGCGCGGGCCTTCGCCTTTCCTTCCGAGCTGCTCCTCATGGACGAGCCTTTCTCCTCGCTGGACTTAAAGACGCGCATAGCCATTATGGATCTTTTTCTCACGCTAAGGCGGGCATCCGGCAAGACCGCCCTGCTCGTCACCCACGACGTGCGGGAGGCAATATACTTAGGCGATAGGGTGTATTGCCTTTCGGACAAGCCTTCGCGGGTACGGGACAGCCTTGAGCTTACCCTGCCCAGGGCAGCGCGCGCCTACGTAAGCGCGGATGCCGCCGCCATAGAGGCGCGGCTCTACGAATCCATCGTAGGCTAAGCTGGATCGGCGGGGCCGGACAGGAGCGCGTGTATGGCGCTTAAGAGCTCTTCCTCGGCGAAGGGCTTGGCTAGCACGGCGCTGCCGGGCAGCGCGTTCTCGGTCAATTCCTCGGCCTTGCCGCTAATGAGCAATACGCGCAGCTCCGGCAGGAAGGAACGCAGCCGCGCGGCTAATTCGGGGCCGCGCATGAGGGGCATGATCACGTCGCTCACGAGCAGGGCGGGCGGCTTAGCGGCGTTTTCCGCCAGCAAGAGGGCGGAGCCGGGATTGCCCGCGGACAGCACCGCATAGCCCGCCCGCTCGAGCAGGGTCTCGAGCAAGGCGCGCAGCGAGCTGTCGTCCTCCACGAGGAGCAGGAGCTCACCCGCGCCTTCCTGATAGCGCGGCCGGTCTACGCCCGCCGCCGCGTCGGCCTCCGCGTCTATGCAGGGCAGATAGACGGTGAAGGTCGTGCCCCTGCCGAGTTCGCTCGTAAGCTCTATGTGCCCGTCCGCCTGCCGCACTATGGCCGCTACCGTGGAAAGCCCGAGCCCCGTGCCGCGGTCCGGCGCTTTGGTGCTATAAAAGGGCTCGAAAATATGCGGCAGTATGGCGGGGTCTATGCCCTCGCCCTCGTCGCTTACCCGGAGATAGGCCCAGTTGCCGGGCGCTATGGGGCCGAATGCGCCTTCAATCGGCTCGGAGAGCGTTACCCGTCCGGTGCTGAGGCTCAGCTTCCCCCCCTTGGGCATGGCGTCCCGCGCGTTGACCGCCAAGTTCATGACCACTTGCTCCAGCCTGCTCCGGTCCGCGCGCACATGGTCGCCCTCGCCCGGCCTCATGCGTATGAATACGTCCTCGCCAATAAGCCTGCCGAGCATGCGCTCAAGCTCGAGTATGAGCGCGCCGAGCGAGAACACGCTGGCGCCGCCGGCTTCGGTCCTCGAGAACACGAGGAGCTGCCTGGCTAGCACGGCCGCGCGCCTGGCCGCGTCCTCGATGCCGTCGAGCTCCATGCCTATGCGCGGATTGTCGCCAAGGTCGTCGCGCAGGAGTTTCCCATAGCCTAGTATGGCGGTTATGATATTATTAAAGTCATGGGCAGCCCCGCCCGCCAGCCGGCCTAAGGCTTCCATCTTCTGGGCCCGGTTCAATTGGTCTTGCAGGCTTTTCCGCTCGGTTATATCTATAGCCTGGAACAGGTAAAAACCCTGTTCCAACACGCGCAGGGGCGCGGCCGACAGGAGGGCCTGCACGGTACGGCCGTCTTTCGCGGACAGCGCCAGCTCTACCGGGCCATAGGCCGCGCCGCCGCGCAGGGCCTGCCACAGCTCGGAAAGCGCGCCGCTATCGCGTATAAGCCCATCTATGCTCGCGCAGCCCGTAGCCAGATCCCGAAAGGCCTTATTGCCCTCGTGTATGGCTCCGTCGGTACCGGCTAGGAAAACCGCAGCCAGGCCATCCTCGAACAGTCCCCGGTAGCGCGTTTCGCTGCGCCTCAGGCGCTGCTCCATGCCCGAGCGGTAAAGGCCGATGGTTATAGCCGTTTTGAGTTCCCGCTCGTCGAAGGGCTTGATAACGTAGCCGAAGGGCTGGGTGCGCTTTGCCCTCTCTATAGTCGGCGAATCCGCGTAGGCGGTAAGGAAGATGACCGGTATGGACCAGCGTTCCATTAGCAGGGCGGAAGCCTCGACGCCGTCCATAGGCCCTTCCAAATGGATATCCATGAGGACGAGTTCCGGCCTCGTCGCCTCGACGGAGGCAAGAAGGCTTTCGGCCGAGGCATACACGCCCACTACGTCGTAGCCGTTGCGTTGGAGGAAGGTGCGTATGTCCAAGGCGACGATGCGCTCGTCCTCGCATATGGCTATCTTCGCGAGCGCGTTACCCTCGGTATCCCCTTCCACGGCCGCTTCCTACCTTCCCGCCAGCGCGCTTTTATACCCCAGCTTGGCCAGTTCCCTGCGCAGTGCGCCGCGATCCACGGGCTTAACGATATAGGAAGTGGCGCCGCCCTTAAAATACGCGCCGACTACATTATGGGGATCCTCAAGCACGGTGGTCATGATGATATGGGTCTCCGCCGCCGGCGTTATAGCCCTGGACTGCTCCTCCTTGCGCATGAGCATAAGGGCTTCATGCCCGTCCATGCGCGGCATCATGATGTCAAGGAATACTAATTGATACGGCCTATCCTCTTCAAAGGCCTTCCGGAAGGCGTCGATGCCGTCCTGGCCGTCGACGGCGCTATCGACCTGGCCGAATTCCTCAAGGAGCTTAAGCATCATCTTTCTGCTGCCGAAATCGTCCTCTACCACCAGTATCCTCGTCATCCTATCCTCCGGGTATCGTCGCGGGGCTTGCTATGCTGTACTTCGCCAAGGACCCTGACCCGGGCCTCGGCCAGCGCGTCAAGGAATACCGAAAGGCCGAGCGGATACGGCCTAAACATAACGAATCTCGTGTCGAGCATAGCTTGGCTGGTATCCACCGGCGATCCAAGCACCAAGACGGAAGCCTTAGCGCCAAAGGCATCGAGCGCGGCCGATCGGTCCCGTTCCGTTAACGCATGCCAGGCCGCGCTGCCGCATATGACAAGCTCCGCGTCGCCTGCAGCGCTTTCCGGCGCGCGCAGGCCAATCGAGAGCGCCTGGGTCCAGCGCCGCAGATCGGGCGCGCAGAGCGCGTCAGGCTGCATAAGCCCTACCACGGCGGCGTTCAAGCGATCGCCTGGCCGCGGGAAGGCGGGCGCGCCATCCAGGGCGCCCGGCACCAGCACTTTAAAGACGGAGCCGGATACTGAACCTGGCTCGAGGCTCAGCTTGGCGCCTAGAAGCTCGCAGAGCCCTTTGGCGAGCGCTAAGCCTATACCAAGGCCGCCTACCTTACGCGTGGGGGAATTGTCCGCCTGGGTAAACTGCATGAAGAGCCTATCGCACTCTTCAAGGGCTATGCCAGGCCCGCTGTCGATGATGGAAAGCTCCAGATCGCGCTCGCCGCTGCGCCAGGCCTCAAGGCTTACCGCCCCGAGGTCGGTAAATTTTACCGCATTCTCGATAAGGTTCTTTATGACGATACTGAGCTTAGCCGAGTCGCTTCGGGCCATCAGGGGCAGGCCCGGGTCGATATAAAAGCGGATACCCAAGCCTTTGCCGTAGGCTTCCACCCGGTACGGCGCCCAGCATCGCAGGAGAAAATCCTCAAGGTAAAATTCGTTTACCATGGGCATGAGGCTGCCGCTCTCCAGCTTAGCGTAGTCGAGCAGGCTAAAGAGCAGGGTCTCGAGCTTATGGGCGCTGCTGCCCACCATGCTCAGGTACTCCGCCAGCTCCTCGTCCTTTACCAGAGGCATGGCAAGGTCCAAGAATCCGAGCATAGAATTAATGGGCGTCACGAATTCGTGGCTTAAATTGGAAAGGAACCGGGTCTTGGCCCTGTCGCTCTCCTCGGCCGCCCGCTTAGCGCGCAAGAGCTCAAGCTCGGATTGATGCTTGGCCAGCGCGAGCTCTATGCTTATGCGCAACTCCCTCTCGTGGTAGGGCTTAACGATATACCCATAGGGACTCGTAGCCTTGACGCGCGTAAGGGTTTCGTCGTCGCTGAAGGCGGTAACGTATACCACGGGCACGTCCATAAGCGCCCGTATGCTGGCGGCGGCCTCTATGCCGTCCCCGTTGCCCTTGAGCATGATGTCCATGAGTATAAGCGCGGGCTTCTGCGCCAATGCCAGATCCTGCGCCTTTGCGGGCGTGTCGGCTATGCCGCAGGGCTCATAGCCCAAGGCCCTAATGCGTTCCTTGAGATCAAGCGCTACGATGGTTTCGTCTTCAACGATGAGTATACGGAGGGGGGCGGAGGCCTCGCTGGCCACGCTTCAGCTCCTGCCTTCCGTTGCCAGGAGCGTGGCGTCGATATCGAGCAGCACGATGAAGCGATCGTCTTGCCGGGCGATATTCCGTATGAAGCTATCGCGGCTCCCGCCGGACACTAGAGGAGGCGCTTCAAGATCGGCGTCGGCTATGTCCAATACCTCGCTTACGGTGTCGGCCAGCACCCCGGCGGTAAGCGACTCGCCTTCATAGACCAGCTGCATAACGATGATGGAACTCTCTTCCCCGAGCCCGGTTAATCCGGCGTTAAAGCTGACGCGGGGATCCACCACGGGCACCACGCTGCCGCGGTGGTTAATGACGCCGCGTACCTGAGCCTTCGCGTTGGGCACGCGGGTTACGGCCTGCATCTCAAGCACGACCTCTACGCGTTCAACGGGTACCCCGTATATCTCATCGCCCAGGGTAAAGCTCAAGTATCGCCGAGTGGCCCCCTGCTCGGCCACGGCCTACTCCGCCACTTTCTTAACGACGGCTAGGAGCTTATCGGCGCTAAAAGGCTTAACTATCCAGCCGGTAGCGCCAGCTTCCTTGCCCTCGTTCATCTTGCTTCCCTGCGATTCTGTGGTGAGCACGAGGATGGGGGTAAATTTAAACTTGGGATTCTCCCGGGCCTTGCGTATGAAGCTGATGCCATCCATGTTGGGCATATTCACGTCGGTAATGATACAGTCGAATTTCTCGCCGCCATCCAGCTTGGCCAGGCCTTCGAGGCCATCCGCGGCCTCAACGGTGGAATAGCCTTCCTGTTGCAGTATATAGGTAATACTCTGGCGAATGGCAGCCGAATCGTCGATCACCAAAATGGTCATATAGCAAGATCCTCCTATACAATAATTCAGGCGGTACGCCCCGCGAGTCTTTCCAAGGGCCGTAATCTTAGCGCGCTTTATGCACTACCGTATCGGCAATCTTTAGCAGGGGCAAGACCAAATCGACGCCGCCGAGCTTTATTGCCTCGTTCGGCATGCCGAATACCACGCAACTCTGTTCATCCTGCGCTATCGTGTATGCTCCGGCGTCGTGCATTTCCTTCATGCCCCGCGCGCCATCGTCGCCCATGCCCGTCATGATCACGCCTACGGTATTCTTGCCTGCGTAGCGCGCGGCGGAGCGGAACAGGACGTCCACGCTGGGCCTGTGCCTGCACACCAGGGGCCCTTCCTTGACTTCCACGTAATACCGGGCGCCGCTTCGCTTAAGGAGGGTATGCTTATTGCCCGGCGCGATGAGCGCCCGCCCCCGTATGACCGTATCGTTGTCTTCCGCTTCTTTTACCCCCACCCTACAAAGGCTGTCAAGCCTTTTCGCGAAAGCGGCGGTAAAATGCTCGGGCATATGCTGCACGATGACTATGCCCGGCGCGTCTTCGGGCAGGGCCTCAAGGAATTCCCGCAAGGCTTCGGTGCCGCCGGTGGAAGCGCCTACCACCACCACCTTTTCCGTGGTCTCGATGATGGTATTGCCCGTGGCCTTAGGCAGCATGACATCGGCGGTAAGCTTGGGCGCCACGTCCCGCATCGGGCCAAGGGGTATCTTGCGCTTATGCTTGGAAAGGTGGGCGGCCTTTACCACGTCGCAGAGCGCTACCCGCGATTCCTCTAGGAATTGCTTGGTGCCAAGCTTAGGCTTCTGTATGATCTCTACGGCCCCGTATTCCATGGCCTTGAGGGCGTTCTCCGAGCCGGACTCGGTTTTGCTTGAACATATGACCACCGGTATGGACGGGGTGCTCTCCATGATCTTGCGAAGGAAGGAGAGGCCGTCCATGCGGGGCATTTCCACGTCCGATATGATGACGTCGGGCTTCTCCGTCTCCATGCGCTTGAGCGCGAAGAGCGGATCGGAAGCCACGGCCATCACTTCGATTTCAGGGTCGGAATCGAGCAGTTCTTTAAGCGTTTGCCGTACGACCGCGGAATCGTCTACGACCAGTACTTTTATTCTTTCCATACTATTATCTACTATAGGCGCTCATATACCGTAGGCGCAATACCGCGAAGGGGCAATGCCATGCCGGTAAGCGTTTCCGAGTGGCCGAGTATGAGGTTTCCGCCCTTGCGTATGCAGGCGGACATGCGGCCGAGCAGGGCTTCCTGCGTAGGCCGATCGAAATAGATGATGACGTTCCTGCAGAAAACGACGTCGAACAGCCCGTCGAAGGGATAGCGCTCATCCATCAGGTTAAGCCTAAAGAATTGTATCTTGTCCCTGAGTACGCTCTTCATGCGCACCTCGTCGGCGGCGTTATCCTTGCTCCGCAGCAGGTACTTCTTCTTGAGGCTGAGCGGCACCATGGATACCCGTTCGGAGGCGTAGACGGCATTTTGCGCTTTTTCAAGGGCGCGCGTGGATATGTCGGTGGCGACGATATTGTAGTCGAAGCCCGGATGCGAAAGCTTGAACTCCTCGAGTACCATGGCCAGGGTATAGGGCTCTTCTCCGGTGGCGCAGCCGGCGGACCAGAACGACAGCTGCTGCCTGCCGCCCTGCCTTAAGAGCCCAGGAAGCAGCCTAGAGCTGAGTATATCGAAATGATCCGGTTCCCTAAAAAAATCGGTCTTATTCGTCGTTACCGCGTCTATCATATGCACGAGCTCGGACGCGCCGTCGGGGCTGAACACCTTATCCAGGTATTTATCGTAATCGCCCATGCCAAGCACGCGCAGGCGCTTCTGCAGGCGGCTTTCAAGCATGACGCGCTTGGTATCGGGCATGCGTATGCCTAGTTCCGACTCGATAAAGGCGGCCAGGCGCTTAAAGGCCTTGTCGTTGAGACCCGCGTAGGACGGCGCGAGAGAGCTATCGTTGGGCATTAGTGCACTCTGCCTTTCTGCCTGCGCGCCGCGTCGCTGACGCGCTTATGGTCTATGATAAGCGCTACGGTGCCATCGCCGAGTATGGTAGCCCCGGATATGCCCTCGGCTTCCTTAAACAGCCTGCCTAAGGGTTTGATGACGGTCTGGTAATCGCCTATAACGGCATCAACGACATAGCCGGTGCGCGTTCCCTGGTCGTTAGCCACTACGACTTGCCTCAGGGCGGGCTGATCTCCGGGCACGGCGAAGGAGGCGCGGAGGTCCACGATGGGTATGAGGTCCCCGCGATAATGTATGATAGCCGACCCATCCTCCGACAGGCCATCCTGTTCCTCAAGCTCCACGCAGGCTTCCACGCAGGACAGCGGCATGACGAAGCGTTCCGTTCCAATGCGGACGAGCAGGCCCTCGATAATAGCCAGGGTAAGCGGTATAGAAAGCACCACGGTCATGCCCGCTCCCGGCTTGGATTCCAGGTACACGCCGCCGCCGAGCGCGTCAATC
>JBFZES010000252.1:0-6057 GCA_041306725.1 Spirochaetaceae bacterium
GGTGAGCAGCACGCCGCTTATATCGGGATTATAGAGATAGTTCGAGCCTATGGCCTCGATAGGCAGGGACGATCCGGCCGTATGTACCAGGTCAAACACGGATGAAAAGGTGGGCAGGCCCGCTACGAGGCTCGAGGAGAACATGGCCCTCTGATCCTCGCGCTCCTCATCGCCTACGAACGAGAAGAAATCGCGCCCCTTGAGCTCGTCGGGCTCAAGGCCCAGAAGCGGCAGCGCGGCGGGGCTCGCCAGCTGTATGCGGGCGTTGGCGTCAAGAAGCATAACGAGATCCCTGCTGTGCTCTATGAGCGCCTTGAGCAGCGCCCGCTGCTTGTTAGCGGCGTCTTGGGCCAGGGCTTTGGCGGCTTGGTTCAGGGCAAGCTCGGTATCGAGCTGAGCTATGCGGGTATTCGCGTTTGCCAATTCGCGTTCCGCATCGCTAGCGCGCCGCGCGGCTTTCTGCGCTTCGCGGGTGAAGAGGGCGAGCGCGGCTACCAAGAAGGCGTCGATAGTGAAGGCTGAAATAAAGAGGGCGGAGGGATGGGCTAGGCTCGGCGGCTGCCAAGCGGACAAGGCGGACGGCCGCGTAAGCATAATGTAGAGGCCAAAGCCGAATGCCGCCGATAAGGCGGCGAAGCCAGGCCCGGCCCCCAAGAGCAGGGCGCTTACGAGGGGAGCGGCCATCAGCCATATCATGCCCTCGCTCAGCGGGCCTTGAAAGGCGAAACTGGCGCAGGAGAACGCGAGCATGGCCAGGCTGCACGCGACGAACAAAGCCTTGCTTCGTAAGCCTTTGCTCCCATAGAAGGCGGCGGATGCGATCACCATGCCTGCTTGGACGAGAAATATAGGCTCGGCCTCGCCCTTTAGCGCCTTAGCCAAGCCGGGGGTGAGGCTTATCGTGCCTAGAATAAAAATGCCGAGAAGCAAAGACCTAAGCCCTCGTTCCCGCCCCTCATCCAGGGCTGAGGGTGTTGAACCAAGAAATTTGATTCCTGGCTTCGTGGCGTCCATGAAGAGTTCCCGTAGGCTGCGTAAAACGCTGGTGTGCTTGGTTGCAGGGTCTTCAGACATAATAATTCAGTGTACCTGGGCATAAGGCAGCTAGCAAGGGCGATGAGATAAAAATAGTCCGAATGTGGCATTAGCCGGCCCGCCTTGACGCCTGCGTTGCCCCCATAGTACAAAGAAGCGCCAGCCGGCATGGTGAAATGGCATACACGGCAGACTCAAAATCTGCTGTCCGCAAGGACGTGTGGGTTCAAGTCCCACTGCCGGCAACGTTTACCCTTCCTAAAGTCTCCCCCTGCGTTTATACTGGCATCGCAAAGCGCACAACTAAGCAAGGAGGCAGCTATGAATCCCATTGAAAGCTGGCACGCGGCCGCTTTAGCCGCTACGGCGGTATCGGCGTTGAAGAAAAACGGCTTTGACGCCCTTTATGTAGAGAGCGCCGAAGAAGCGGCCGAAAAGCTCGGGGCCTTCCTGAAAAAGGGCGCTACCGTAGGCTTTGGCGGCTCGATGACCATTAAGGCTCTGGGCATACAGGATAAGGCGCGCGAAGCCGGCTGCGAACTGCTCGACCATAACGCGCCTGGGCTAAGCCCCGAGGCGAAGCTTGCCGTATTGCGCAAGCAGCTCAGCTGCGATCTTTTTATATCCAGCGTTAACGCCCTTACCCTCGATGGGCAAATCGTGAACGTGGATGGCAACGGCAATAGGGTGGCGGCCCTCAGCTTCGGACCGGTTAAGACCGTCGTCGTCGTAGGCGTCAATAAGCTTGCGCGGGACATGGATGAAGCCTTCGCCCATGTGGAGCTCTATGCGGCGCCAATGAACAATAAGCGCCTGGATAAACCTAATCCCTGCGTGAAGACCGGCGAATGCATGGATTGCGACGGCGATACCCGCATATGCCGCATATACCAGGTGCTGCGCAAGAAGCCTTCGCTGTCGGATTTCACGGTCATCATAGTAGGGCAGCCGCTGGGGTACTGATTCATGGTCGGGGAAGAATCTAGAATCTAGGATCTAGGATCTAGAATCTAGAATCTAGAATCTAGAATAAGAGCTCTGTTCGGCGGCCGATACCCGCGAAGCATTCTAGATTCTCTATTCTAGATTCCAAAGGGAGGAAGCTAGAAGCTAGAATAAGAGCTCTGTTCGGCGGCCGATACCCGCGCAGCATTCTAGATTCTCTATTCTAGATTCTGACTCCTGACTCCTGACTCCTGACTCCTCAATCCAAAACAGTCTTTCCCGCTCCGCTTTCCGCCAGCCGCCGCTGGGCGGTGGTCTTCAAGACGGGTATGTCGTCGTAGCGGCCGGAATTGTTCCAGAAGGTAAGACCCTCATTGCTGGAATCGCGTATGCCGTCGACCTGAAGGCTCACGTAGGTAGGATTATAGTAGAGCCGGTCGTAGCGGACGTTCAGGTAGAAGGCCTGCAGGTAGGGCCGTATGACGGCTTTTTTCTTGGATATGAAGGAGTTCCGGAGGGTCCCTATCTTGTAGATGCGATAGGGGCGCTGTATCGCCGGCTCAAAGGCCATAAAGTCCTGCTCGAAGTGCGATGGGTAGAACATGGGGCATATGACGTCGACATAGCGGGATAGCAGCTCGACGTCCTGGCCGGTGCGCACGCCGGAGCGGTACCAGCCATTGGCGCCGTATATGTCTATGCTTATGGGCGCTTTGATCTGCTTGCGGGCATAGCTTAAGAAGGACATAAGGGCGCTTTACATATCCATGCCCGCGTCTTTCCAGCGGTACTGCGCGTTTTCAAGGTTAACGCCGTCGGTGGGAAAGCGTATGTAGTCGAATTGAATTTCGTCAAAGCCGCGGGCGATAATTTCCTTGGCTATGGCGATGTTGTATTCCCATACTTTTTCGCTGTAGGGGTCCACCCAGTATTCTTCATAGTACTTTCGCGTCGTGACGGCGGCAGCCGGAGCGCCCGCGGATTCTGTGGCGCCCGCGGGGGAAGGAGAGCCCGGGGCGGCTGCGGGCGCTTCTACTTTTTCGTTTACGTAGCCCTGCCAGGGCTTGTTCTCGGCCCTGTCCCACACGGCGTAAGCGCCGCCTGAGCTTTCATAGAGCCGCTGGTCCTTGAAGACCACCACGCGGGCGACGAGATAGCGGCCCTTGGCCTTCATCTCCTTCACGTAGGCTTCTATATCGAGCGGGCTTACCCAGCGTCCGATGGAACGCACCAGGGGATCCTGCGGCTCGAAGCGCAGGCGCCCGTAATCGTCCTTAAGGTCGACGACGACCATGTCCAGGTTCCTGTCGGTCATTACCGCGTCGTATTTTGCCCTGGTATCGGCGTGGACCATGAAGCCCGTCTGCAGGTAGAAGCCATGCCTGCCGTCGGCTTGCGCGCGGTAAGGCTTTTCGTCCTTGAAGTCGATAAGCCATAACTCGGAGAGCGCGAGGATTTGCCCGGAGGCTTCTTTCATCCAGAGGGCGTTAAGCTGGGTCGGTATGCTGCGCGAGGCGAGCAGCGCCGCGTTGTGCTGGGCTCGCGCGCGCTGAGGGGCGGCCGCCCGGCTTGATGCGCCGGGGGCCGGGGGAAGCTGCTTCAAGAGAGCGCCTTCGCTGACTATATAGAGGCCGTCCTGCCTCGGCAGCAGCGACTCGTAGCTGGCGAAGTCTTCCGGGCCTTGGTAGCTGAGAACGAAGCGGCGCGCGGCGAAGTCATAGCGATAGCTGCGCGGCAGGAAGGAATTGGCGGCCCATACGATAGGGCCGTCGGGCCCTGCCTGCACGACTATGTCCGATATCTCGTCGGGGTTGGAATTGGCCGGGTCGCTCTTGCCAAGTTCGCCGCCTATTTCCCGCCAGGAGCCGCCGGACAGGGGCCGCGAAAAGGGGCCTTTTATAGGATGCGACACGAAGATGAGCCCCTCGGGCTTGCTGGTCACCGCGACCGCCTTTATGCCGGGCTGAGGCGCGGGGGACGGTATGCCTTTCCAGTTAAGGCCGCCGTCCAGGCTTAGGTACACCTCATCCTTGGTGCAGATTACGAGGGTGGCCTGATTATAGGGGTCGGCCTCTATATCCTTGATTTCCTGAATTTCCCGCGCGAAGGCCTTTTGGCCGTTGTCGTAGGTCTTGAGCACTTTGACCGGTATGCCAACGTTACGCTCCTCGAAATTAACGAGGTCGCGGCTGAAGAGTATGCCTCTCCCGCTCAAAAGGTACCAACCCTGTTCGGTATTTAGGATTTTACGCACGTCGGTGCCGGATAGCGGCTTGCTTATGCGTCCGGCCGCGTCCACCCGATACAGGCCGTCGGATGCGCCGAGGAGGGCGCCCCCCAGCGAGGGTACGGGCAGCGGACCAGCGGCGGGCGCGGCCGTGGGCACGGTCGCCTGGGTCATCGAGGGGCTAAGGCTGGCGCTCGAGCGATTATATAATTGCGCGCCGGCGGCAAGAACGGCTACGAAAGCCAAGGCGCTAAAAACGACGGCGGCGATTATTCGCGTTCTGGTGGCATGCATTGGGGGCGCTCCGGTCAAATCGTTTACAAACGGTACCGAATCAGTGTAGCGGAAGAGAGGCCTTTTGACCAGGACTCGGCGGCTTGTTAGCTGATAAAATAACTCAAAATTAGCCCTTGCCGGGCTTATCGTCGCGCTTGCCGTGCTTCCTGTATCGTTCGATAAGCTCGGCCATCTCCCGCACGAGTTCTCCGCCGCCCGATACATCCTCGCCCGCGCTGGCAAGGTAAGGAAGCACTTTATTCGCGTCATAGATAAGCAGCCAGGGCGGTACGTCCAAGGCGTTCGCTAGGTCTAAGAACCTTACGGAAGAGGGATACTTCCGCAGGATTTCGATTTCGGCTATGTAGTTTTTGGTCAAGCCCGCGTACTCGGCCAGCTCGTCCTGGGTGATGCCTCGGTATGCCCTGAGCGTTTTTAGGTTCTTTGCCAAGAGTTTTCTTAGTTCGTCCGGCATTGCCACCTCACCGCTTTGATGCTAGGAGAGGTGGGGGACGATGGCAATTCGCTTGTAGCCGTTCAGATATGGCTAATAGCCAAACAATCGAAGGGAATTCTCTCTTCCTATCCTTAATACCGCGTCGGGTATGGCCTCGTCCGGCTGCCTGCGCCGTTTCAGCTCCGTGGAGAAGCTACCCATGGAGAAATGATTAAAGGCATACACGGAGCCTTGGAGCCGGGGGCCTGCCCCCCTGGCGCCTTCCATGAACGCTTCCTTCCACGGGGAAAAAATGCCCCCGGAGCGAAGCTCGGAAAGGCCCATGATCCATAGCTTCGCGCCTAAGGCTTCTTGCAGCGCGACGGCGAGCCTTGCCATGTATACCTGGCTTTGCGCTAACACCGGCATTAAGTCCGGGTGCCGCGCGCCAAGGATCTTGAGCTGCGCTGTCTTGGGCGTATGAACCGGCGTCTTGTTTATGATCAGCGCCTGGGCTCTGAGTTCGCAGCCCAACTCTCGGCGGAAGAAGTTCTCCATTACCTTGCCAGACTGGCCTACCAGATAGCGGTTCATGGCCGAAGCCTGCTCGCGCTTGCCCGGGTTGTCGGCCACGACTATCCATTCGATGCTGCCGTCGGGGCCAACGTCGTCCAAGGCCTTATTATAGACGACCGAAGTTTCCAGCGCGTAATTATCCTCGCCCAGTTCCGAGGCGAGTTCCGCCTGTGCGGACAGGAGGCCGGGCAGGCTTTCGCGCCATAGCGCTACGTTCTCGCGGAAGTCATCCCGTAACGCGCATAGGCGCTTATACGCTGGTAGTTCCAAAGCGGCCTCCCCGGAGCGTGCATGGTATTCAGCGTGCCCAGTGTAGCCATGGGCGATAAAAATGCAAGCGCCCCATCTGTGGACGATGACGGGCATCTAGGCTAGACTAGCCCCATGAAAGCGCTTTCCGCCATCCTATGCGCCGCCGCGCTCCTTTGTTCCTGCGCCCCTTCGGCGGAATCCCGCGCCTTGGAAGCCGCGCGGCCCGATCCGCGCCGGTTGGCCCTTGAAACTTCTCTTTCGCTCCTGCCCGAAACGGCGCGCGCCGGCTTTCTCATCACCTTCGAGCCGG
>JBFZES010000253.1:0-4837 GCA_041306725.1 Spirochaetaceae bacterium
AAGCGGGTTCGGCGTTTAAGAGCCGGGCCGCCTCAAGGAAGATATCGGGAGCGGGCTTGGGCTTGCAGCCGCCGTTGCCGTCCACGATGGCGTCGAATAGCTCGCGCATGCCCAAGGCGCGCACGATGAGCGAGGCGTTCCTGCTCGCGCTCGCCAGCGCGGTCTTGATGCCCGCTTCACGCGCTGCGCGCACGAAGCCTATAGCGCCCGGAAGCGCATCGGCGGGGCCGAGCCCCGCGAGCGACTCGACGTACCAGGCGTTCTTGCGCGCGGAGAGCCTATCCCGCTCGGAGGGACTCGCCTCTACGCCGCCGATGCTTAAGACTATGGACAGGCTTTCGTCACGCGATACGCCTTTGAGCCGTTCATTCTGTTCCGCGCTGAGCTCAAAGCCCAATTCATGGGCAAGCCTGCGCCAAGCGCGATAGTGGAGTTCTGCGGTATCGACGAGGACGCCGTCCAAGTCGAAGATGTACGCGGTGTGGCGCATGGGTATCCTTTCGTCTTTAGAAATCGCGTCAGCCCTTTATCGCCGAGCTCATGGCATTGCCGACGAACTGCCGCTGGAAGATCAGGAATATGACGACCATAGGCAGCGTCGCCAGGAGCGAGGCGGCCATCAGGTATTGCCAATAGGTGTAGTAGCTGGATTTAAAGAAGGCCAAGCCTATGGTGAGCGTATACATTTCCTTGTTGGAGGTAACGATGAGCGGCCACATAAACTCGTTCCATGCGCCAAGGAATACGTATATGCCCTGCGCGGCCATAGGCGCCTTGGCGTTGGGCAGTACGACGCTGAAGAAGGTGCGCGGCACCGAGGCGCCGTCTATGCGCGCCGCCTCTTCGAGGGCCATGGGAAAATCTATAAAGAACTGGCGCATGAAGAAGAGTATGCCCACGTTCACGAATTTGGGCAGCACGAGGCCCTGGTAGGTGTTTACGAAGCCAAGGTCTATGAGCAGGGTATACAGCGGTATCATGATGGCGTTGGTCGGCACCATGAGCGTGGCGAGGAAGAGGGTGAACCAGAACTCGCGCAAAGGAAAGCGCAGACGGGCGAACGAATAGGCGGCGAGGGTGTTAAAAAATACCGTGCCCAGGGTTACCGCGGCGGCGAAAGCTATGGTATTTAAAAACCAGCGCCCAAGCCAGGGCACTACCTTGAATATCTCCAGGTAGTTGGAGAAGGTAGCCCCTACCCCGAATACCTTTAGCTTGAAGGGGTTGATTTCCGGCGGCCAGCGCATGATGTCGACGCCCGCGCGATCGCCGTTGGCGTTAAGCGCGGTGAGCGGCGCCAAGGACACGAAGAAGGCCCAGAGGAAGGGGAATACGCAGATGACGGCATAGGCTATCAATATGGCCTTGCCGATGGCCGAGGCGACGGGGCTATCGCCTAAGCCCCTGCCCGGCAGGCTCTTCTGGCCCGTTGCGGCAGCGGTTTTAGTAAGCGCTTTCACGGATTACCTTCCTCTGTATCGATGTTATGACCAGGATAATGACCATGAACACGGCGGCCAGCGCGGACGCGTAGCCCATGTTGCCGTATTGGAACGCGTTCTTGTATATGTAGAAGGCATAGGTAGCGTTGCGCATATTGGGTATGAGGAAATAAACCTGATCGAATACCTGCAGGCAGCCTATGGTCCCCATGATCACCACGTAGAGGATCTGCGGCCGCAGCATGGGGAGCGTTATGCGGAAAAACACCGTGGCGGGCGGCGCGCCTTCGATGGCGGCGCACTCGTAGAGCTCGTCGGGTATGTTCTGCAAGCCCGCTAGGAAGGTGATCATAAAAAAGCCCGCCGTCGTCCATATATTGAGGGCCATGACCGAGGGCAGGGCGGTAGCCGTGTTATTAAGCCAATCGACGGCTTGAAAGCCCAAGAGGCCAAAGAGTCGGTTTATTATGCCCGGCTTGGAGTAGAGCATCCAAAATATCATGGATATAGCGGCGGACGAAGTGACCGAAGGTATGAAGAACACCACTTTGAAGAAATGGGCGCTCCGGTTCTTGCCGTTGGCCGCGATGGCTAAGAGCACGGATAAGAAGGTCTGCAGGCTAACCACGACGATGGCGAACATGAAGGAATTGCCCAGGGTAATCCAAAAGTACTGGTCCCCAAGCCTCTTCTTGAAATTACCCAAGCCCACCATGGCGGCCTTGTACTTAAAGAGCGCTTGATCCCGCGGCAGATAGCGCGTGAGCAGCTGTTCCAGCGTTATCTTCCCGGCCAGCTTGCCCGCGTAGAGCTCGTCGAGCATAGCGCCTTCATCAAAGGCCTTTAGCGCTTCCCGCTGGGCATCGCTTAAGTCGATGGCCAGGCCATATTCAACGAATTCGACGGCGTCAAACGATACTTCCGCCGCCGCGCGATCCTTGGCGTCGGAGCCTATGCCGTACTGCAGCGCCAATTCCTCGCCTATGTCCAGGGAAACGGTGAAGGAGGTAGAGCTGAGGGGATTATAATCGGTCAGCCCCAGCCATAAGCCCTTCGCTATCGGGTAAACAAGGAAGAGCACGGCCCCCGCTATGGCGGGAAAGGCTAAGAGATAACCCCAGGCGGCTTCTTGCGTTCTTGATTTCATTTCTGCCCCTTCGCGCGGATAGCGTATGGGCGGGTTTTTAGGACCCGCCCGAGCGCATCTTACTCTACCCAGCTCTCGTAGCTGTCGCTTATCTGCTTAACGGCCTGATCGATGGTGATCTTGCCGGCGTACACGTCCTGCAGGCGGCTGCCGATTTCGTCATTGGCCCTGCTGAACAGGCCCGAGGGCGTGCGCACGCGCCAAGCCGAGCCGTAAGCGGCGCCCTTGTAGAATGGAACCTTGAGGGGGTCGGTATCCTTGGCCGCTATGGCGCCGGAAGAACCGAGCACGCCGGCCTTCTTCACGAAGATTTCCTGGCCCTCGGATACGAGGTACTTGAGCACCTTGAGCGCGGCGGCCCTGTCTTTGGTCTGCTTATTGACGACCCAAGCCACGGTGTAGATCATGGTGGCGGGCTTCTCCGACTTGGGCATTTCCACGACGCCGATATTCTTGTACACGTTAGGGTAGTTGTCGCGCACGAAGCTTACCGACCAGGGGCCCGACATGATCATGGCCACTTTTTCCTGGCCGAAGGCCTCGCCTTCCCAGCCGGATCCCACGTCGCTGGAGCGTAGCGCTACCTTGTCCTTGAGGACGAGGTCGGCGGCGAAGTTCAGGCCCGCCATGGCCTTTTTCTCGCTCAGGGCTATGGAAAGCCTATCGTCTACCACGCGCCCGCCGAAGGCGTTTACGAAAGGTATCCAGCGGTTAAAGTCTGCTTCGAGTATCGTGGGGTTAATGGCCTTGGCCTTCAAGGCGAGGGCGGTGGTCTTAAAATCGTTCCAGGTCCAGCCGGCCTTGGGCTCGCGGACGCCCGCCTTGCGGAAAAGCTCTTTGTTATAGATGACCGAGAGCGTGGAAAAGTCCTTGGCTAAGCCATAAAGGCGCGAATTGTAGGTGAAGGCCTCGCGAAGGGGCAGGGAGTAGTCGTTAAGGGGGAAATCCTTCAAATAGGCGTCAAGCGGTAAAAGCGCGCCGGTCTTGGCGAATTCCTCGAAGAGGAACACGTCGAGATAGAACAGGTCGGCGGCCGTACCGCCGGCAAGGCGGGTCTTCATAGCCTGCATATGGTCGCCAGGGCTCGGTTCCCATACGACCTTTATGTCGCTATTCTTGGCGTTGAAGTTGTCGACCATTTCCTTCATCGCGCTTTCCTCGGTGGGATTGCCAGGCCATCCGGCCAGACGGATAGTCGTCTGGGCGAAAGCGGGCCCTATGAGAGCAAGGGCGAAGAGTATGACGAGCATGCGCTTAAACATGTTAAGCCTCCTTGATTATGTGTAAACGTTTTCATTGCTGGAATGAAAACGTTTTCATAGCAGATAATACCATAGCTCCATAGCTTGTCAAGAAAAATATATTCGCTAGGCGCCTCGGAGAATTGACAGCCTATTTGATATTGACTACAGTAGTTACGGAAACGTTTACATAGGACAGCCCCGTACATGACCAGCATAAAAGACATAGCCCTCAAGGCCAATGTGTCCATAGCCACCGTATCCAGGGCCCTTAATGGCAGCCCCAATGTCACGCCCCATACCCGCGAGCGCATACGGCACTTGGCCAAAGAGCTCGACTATCATCCCAACGCCATGGCCCGTAGCCTCGTGCAGAAGAGCAGCCGCATCTTCGGCTATATAGTGTCGGGCATAAAAAAAGGCGCGAAGCATACCATAGTACAGGATTCCCTCATGGGCGTGTACGACTATGCCCGGTCCATCGGCTATGAGATATTGATGTTCGTCGTCGATTCGGAAAAGCAGAATAAAAAGAGCTATCTGGACTTTGCCCGCGAGCATTCCCTCGCCGGCGTCATCATGCAGGGCCTGCGCACCGACGATACCTACTACGCGGACATCATAGACAGCCAAATACCCTGCGTGCTTATAGACCTGCCCGCCGATTGCGAGCGCGTGGGCAGCGTATCCATAGACAATTACGAGGCGGCCCGCACGGTCATGCAGTATTTGACGAAGAAGGGCCACCGGCGCATAGCCTACCTAAGCGGCGTAGACGAAGCCGCCGTATCCACCCCGCGCTTCCAAGGCTATCTTTCCGTATTGGCGGATAAGGGCATAGAGCCCCAAGCCGACTACATACTCCATGGAAACTTTTCCGAAGAGGACGCCTACGCCGCCCTCTTAGGCTTCCTGCCTAGCCACCCGGAATTAAGCGCGATCTTCTGCGCCTCGGACCTTATGGCCTTGGGCGCCGTGAGAGCGGCCCGCGAACTCGGCGTAGCCGT
>JBFZES010000254.1:0-18947 GCA_041306725.1 Spirochaetaceae bacterium
TATAAGGAATACCCGGCAGAGCAACGCCTGCTCGTCGCCGAGCGTTACTTCAATGCCGCCGGCGCGCAGGACGGGGCAAAGGCCTACGAGCGGGACGCGGCCGGCCGACTCTTGCAAGAGACGCATACGCGCGCCGACGGGCGCCGCGAGCGCGTGATCGGTTACGAATACGGCCCGCAAGGCGAGCTGCTCAAGGCTACGTATAAAGATGGGGCGGGCACGCCGCGCGAGTTCATCGCGTATGAGTACGCCTGGCGCACCGATACCCGTACCGTCGTGTACTTCGAATAAGGAAGCATTATGCGCAAACACATGATAATGATGGCGCTCGCGTTAGCGGGCTTGGCTTTGGCGGCGGGAGCCAACGAGCGCGTGCGGGTATACGCATTCATACTCTCGCAAGCCGATACCGTGCAGCAGAAGCAAAACGCCGTTACCCCTCTCGTGGAGCTGGGCGACGAGTCGGCCGCCCCCTATCTGGCCGACGCGCTGGACGAGCTTTTGGCAAGCCGCAGCTCGGTAGCGCGCGGCTCGCAAACGGAAGAATACGAACGGCTCGTGCGTATCCTGGTCAAGGCCTTAGGCGATTGGCGCTATACGAACGCCGCTTCGTCCCTTATGCGGGTCGTAGAAGATTCGTCCGACCCCTTAAGCCGGGCCGAGGCCCTTATAGGCCTGGGCTCGATGCGAGCGGCCGAATACGCCGAGGAGATCGCCCTGCTCCTCCGTAACCTGACCTTTACGCCCCCCGCGGACCGCGACGGCGGCGAAAAGGTAGCCTATGGCGCGGTGCTGGCCCTAGAGCGCATGCGCTCGCCCCTTGGCTTCGAACAGCTCTTCTTCGCCTCCGAGGGCTGGTACAGCAAGCGCGTAAAAGAGCAGGCCGAGCGCTCGCTCGACCTTGTGCTGCCTGACCCGAGCGACGCTATCAGGGCCATCATCGCGGTGGATACGCCCGACAGGATAATCAAGGCCCTCGGCTTGGCGCTCCGCTCCCAGGCTCCGCAGAACCGCCAGCGCGAACTGGCTTCGCTGGCCCTTGAACGCGGCATTGCCCTATCCCCAGGCAGGACGCGCGTCGAGCAGCTGAGCCTGGCCGACCTGCGCACCCGCGCCATGAACGCCCTGATCGCCCTCCAGGATACCGAAGGCCGCAATGCGGCGTTCATAGCCGAAGCCTACCGCATCAGCTCCACCGACGAACGGCTCGTGGCCCTGCGCGCGCTGGGAACGAACCGCAGCGCGGATGCCGCGAGCGCCCTCTCCGACATTATCCTGCGCCTCAATGCCGATATGAGCGCCGGCCTCGTCAACGACACCCAGAACACCCTTATGCGGGCGGCCCTCCAGAACGCTGCCGTCAATAAGCAGAAGAGCCTGGCCACCGCCCTCCTCATCGTGCAGAATAACGCGCAAAAGCTTTCCAACGCCATAATTCGCCTGGCCACCGAAAGCCTCAAAGCCCTGGAATAGGAGAACGCATGAACGCATTCGAGGCGCGCCGGAAAAAGCTCGCCGCCACCCTTGGCCCCCGCGGACTGGCCATGGCCCTCTTCGAAGACACCGAAGGCCGACGCGACCCGTCAATACGGTATTTTTCCGGGCATCCCATGGACGCCCTGCTGTTCATAGCCGCGGACGGCCGATCGCTGCTCGTCCCCTGGGACGTGAACATGGCAAGCGCCATGGCAAGCGTCGACCGCGTCATAGCCTATACGGATTACCAGCGCAGCCCCTTCAAAGCAATGGCCGGCGCGCTTTCAGAACTCGGCATAGGAACCGGCGCCAAGGTAGACCTGCCTTCCGTTACGCCCTACCCCATGTACATAAAGTACGTGGAGGAGAACCCCGATTACGATTTCGAGTGCGGCGAAGAAGGCGCCCTTGAAGCCGCCATAGGCATGCGCGCTGTTAAGGACGCCGACGAACTGGCAATTTACCGCAGGGTATCGTCGATTACCGACGCTGTCATGGACCAGATCGAGCGCGGCATACGGGAGGGGAGCCTAAAGACCGAGACCGACGTAGGCCTCTTCATAGAGAAGGCCCTCCGCGAGCAGGGCTGCGAGGGCGTAGGCTTCGAGAGCATCGTGGCCGGGCCTTCGCGGAGCTTCGGCATACACGCCTTCCCCAGCTACACGGCCGCGCCTTTCGCCTCGGAAGGCATGTCCATACTTGACTTCGGCCTCGTCTACAAGGGTTACACCTCCGACGTGACGATGACCTTCGTGCGCGGAGCGCCCACGGCCAAGCGCAAGGAAATGATAGCCCTGGTGCAGAAGGCCTACGACGAAGCGGTGGCGCTCTGCGCCCCGGGCGTGAAGAGCCGCGACGTGGCGCTGCGCGTCGATCAAATCTTCGCAGAAAAGGGCTACGTCATGCCCCATGGCCTAGGCCACGGCGTAGGGCTGGAAGCCCACGAGATGCCCGCGGTGCGCAGCCGCGAAGACAATGCCTGGGTACTCGCTCCCGGCCATATCATAACCATAGAGCCAGGCCTCTACGACCCCGAGTCCGGAGGCGTGCGCCTTGAGAACGACGTGCTCATTACCGAGGCCGGGCATGAAGTGCTCACGCACTCGCGCATAGTGCAGCTGTAGAAGAAGAGCCCCGTAAAGCTAAGAGGCGGCCCCCCGCAGGGAGCCGCCTCTATTTATATTCCCGGTCCTTAGGGGGCGGCAATAGTCAATTAGCCGCCATGGGCGCGCATAGTGGAGTCAGCCGACCCGAACGCTGTTGGCTGGGCTAGCCTTCCCGGCGCTCTATGCGCGCGCCAAGCTCCTGCAGCCGCTCCGATATGCGCTCGTAGCCGCGCTCTATCTGGTACACGTTTTTAATGGTGCTCTGCCCCTCGGCGCAGAGCGCGGCTATGACCATGGCCATGCCCGCCCGCACGTCGGGGGACACGAGCTCAGAGCCCTGCAGGCGAGCGGGGCCGGACACCACGGCGCGGTGCGGGTCGCAGAGCACGATCTTGGCGCCCATGCCTATGAGCTTGTCCACGAAGAACATGCGGGACTCGAACATCTTCTCGTGGATAAGCACGGTGCCCTCCACCTGGGTGGCCACCACGGTCATGATGGAGGTAAGGTCCGGCGGAAAGCCGGGCCAGGGCGCGTCGTCTATCTTGGGAATCTGGCCGCCTAAATCGGGCACCACCCGCAAGGCCTGGCCCGCGCGCACGAGCAGGCGGCCCGCCTCCACGCTCCACGTTATGCCGAGCTTCGCGAAGGCTAGCTTGATCATGCGGAGGTCGTCGGCCACGACGCCTTCTATGGCCAGCTCGCCGCGAGTAACCGCCGCCAGGCCTATGAAGGACCCTATCTCCATGAAATCGGGGCCAATGGCGTACTCGGCGCCATGCAGGGCCTGTACGCCCTTTATAGTCAGTATGTTCGAGCCTATGCCGCTAATGTCGGCGCCCATGGCGTTGAGCAGCCGGCAGAGGTCCTGCACGTGCGGCTCGCTGGCCACGTTGCGGAGCAGGGTACTGCCCTCGGCCAGGCTCGCCGCCATGACGGCGTTTTCCGTGGCGGTTACCGACGCCTCGTCAAGGAAGATATCGGTGCCTACGAGCTTGTTGGCGGTGAATTCAAAGGCGCCGTTTATCTCTATGCGAGCGCCGAGCTCCTCTAGGGCTAAGAGGTGGGTATCGAGGCGCCTGCGGCCTATGACGTCGCCGCCGGGAGGCGGCAGGCTTACCCTGCCGAAGCGCGCCAAGAGCGGGCCGGCGAAGAGTATAGAGGCGCGCACCTTGGCCGAGAGGGCGCCGGGGACGTCCGCGCTGGCCACGTCTTTAGCGTCTATGCGCCAGGAATTCTTGTCCAGGCGCTCCACGCTCGCGCCGAGGGCGCGGCATATATCCAGCATGACGGATACGTCTTCTATCTCGGGTATGTTGCGTAGGGTTACCGGCTCGCTAGCCATGAGCGCGGCCGCTATGCAGGGCAGGGCGGCATTTTTATTGCCGCTGGCGCGGACCGTGCCCTTAACCGGGTGGCCGCCTTCTATAATGTACTGGTACATAATTGCACTGTACCCTGGCCGCAAAATTTGGTCAACGCGAGCGCTCGGAAACGGATATTCGATTGACCGCGGGCGCTTTAGGCATTAGCCTTGTACATTGCGCCTGTTCTATATATGCGGATATGGCGCAAAAAAAACCACCAGGAGGAATAGATGGCGATAGAACGCAAAAAGCCGGTGCCCAGCGATATAGACATAGCGCAGGCCGCGGTGATAAGGCCGATCGCGCAGGTAGCCAAGGGCTACGGCATCGATGAGGACAGTATCGATTTTTACGGCAAGTATAAAGCCAAGGTCCACCTGGACTTCCTGACCAAGAACCAAGCCCTGCCTAAGCGGGCCAAATATATCGACGTTACCGCCATCACCCCCACCCCGCTGGGCGAGGGCAAGACCACCACCACGGTTGGCCTTACCCAGGGGCTCGGGCGCATAGGCAAGAAGGCCATAGCCGCCATACGCCAGCCCTCCATGGGCCCAACCTTCGGCATAAAGGGCGGCGCCGCGGGCGGCGGCTATAGCCAGATCGTGCCCATGGAGGACTTCAATCTCCACCTAACCGGCGACATACACGCCGTATCGGCGGCGCACAATCTCTGCGCCACGGCCTTGGACGCGCGCATGTACCACGAAGGCCGCTGGTCGGACGCCTTCTTCGAGAAGCAGGGCATGTCCAAGCTCAACCTTGACCCCTATCAGGTGCTCTGGCGCCGCGTCATGGACATGAACGACCGCGCCCTGCGCAACGTCATACTGGGCCTGGACGGCGTCGAGAACGGCCCCTTGCGCCAGAGCGGCTTCGATATAGCCGTGGCCAGCGAAGTCATGGCCATACTCGCCCTGTCCAAAGACCTGGCCGACCTGCGCGCCCGCATAGGCAGGATAGTCGTGGGCATAGACAAGGCGGGCAAGGCCGTTACCACCGAGATGCTCGGGGTGGCAGGCGCCATGACCATACTGCTCAAGGACGCCCTCAATCCTAACATACTGCAGACCCTCGAGGAGCAGCTGGCCTTCGTGCACGCGGGGCCCTTCGCCAATATCGCGCACGGCAACTCCTCCATAGTGGCCGACCTCATAGCGGTCAAGATAGGCGACTACGTCGTTACCGAGAGCGGCTTCGGCGCGGACATGGGCTTTGAGAAATTCGTGGACATCAAGTGCCGCAACTCAGGCGCCTTCCCCGACGCCGTGGTTATCGTGGCCACCGTGCGCGCGCTTAAGATGCACGGCGGCGGCCCCAAGGTAAGCCCGGGCAAGAGCCTTGCCAAGGAATATACCGAAGAGAACGTGGAACTGGTTAAGAAAGGCGTGGCCAACCTGGTGGCGCACCTCAATATCGTGGCCAAATTCGGCGTACAGGCCGTAGTGGCCATAAACGCCTTCCCCAGCGATACCGAGGCGGAATGGGCCGTCATCAAGGAAGCCGCCATAAAGGCAGGCGCGGTGGACGCGGTGGTCACCCGCAACTGGGCCGAAGGCGGCGACGGCGCGGTAGAGCTGGCAAAGGCCGTGGTAAAGGCCGCGGAAATGCCCAGCAGCGCCAAGCCCCTCTACGCCCTGGACCTTTCCATCAAGGATAAAATCGACACGATAGCGCGCGAGGTATACGGGGCCGACCATGTGGCCTACTCGCCGGACGCGGAAAAGGCCATCGACAAGTTCAGCGCCTTAGGCTATGACAAGCTGCCCATATGCATGGCCAAGACCCAGTACTCGCTATCGCACGACCCGCTCTTGAAAGGCGCGCCCCGCGGCTTCGAGTTCCCGGTAAACGACGTGCGCCTGGCCGCCGGCGCCGGCTTCGTATATCCGCTTTCGGGCGAGATCAATACCATGCCCGGCCTCTCAAGCAAACCGGGCTACCTCGGCATGGACATAGACCCCAAGACCGGACGCATAAGCGGGCTTTCGTAAGCGTTTTATCTTGATTGATTATGGGCCGTCTTGGAAGCTATTCCTCGACGGCCCCTTTTTTAAGCGCCCAGCAGATGTTCGAAGAGGGTCTTGAACGCGATGGCTATGAGCACGGCGCCGCCCGCTATCTCGGCGCCGCGCTCGAAGCGCGCGCCTAAGCGCTTGCCGAATTCGCAGCCTACCATGCAGAGCGCGAAGGTGACGACGCCGATGATGCCCGCCGCCAGCCAAATAGGCGCGCGCAGGGCGCTGTAGCTTATGCCGACGGCTAGCGCGTCTATGCTCGTGGCTATCGCCAGGACGAGCAGGGTACGCGGGTCGAGCACGTTCTTCCTTTTTAGCTCTTCCTCGCTGCAGCTCGCCTCGTCCTTTATATCGAAGGACTCCCGTATCATCTTGCCGCCCACGAAGGCGAGCAGGCCAAAGGCCAGCCAATGGTCCCAGGACTCGATGACGCCCGCGAAGCCGAAGCCCGCGGCATAGCCTAAGAGGGGCATGATAAACTGGAAGAGGCCGAAGGCGAAAGCCGTGCGCAGGGCGTGACGGAATTTCATGTCGGCTATGCATACCCCGGCCGATACGGACACCGCGAACGCGTCCATGGCCAGGGCGAAGCCCGCTATAACGTAGGTGAGCATGGATGGGGTCCTCCGGCTTTTTAGTAACGGCGGTCGAGCAGTTTCCTGACGACCAGCCTAAAGGCGTCGCGGGCAGGGCCCTTAGGCAGGCGCTCGACTTCGCGCAAGGCGCGCTCGGTATAGCGCCGCGCATAGGCGCGGGACTGCTCAAGCGCGCCCGAGTCGCGGACGCGGGCTACCAGCGCTTTAACCGCCTCGTCATCAGGCCTGCATGAGACGAGGAGAGGCCGTATAGCCTGCCCATCGGCGCGCAGGGCCAGGATGAGCGGCAAGGTGCAGAGCCCCTCGCAGATATCCTTGCCCACGGGCTTACGCATGGCCCCTTCGCTCGATTCGTAGTCGAGTATGTCGTCTATGATCTGGAAGGCCATGCCCACGTCATAGCCTATGCGCGACAGGGTTGCGCTGGCCCGAAAGGATGCCTTGGACTCGCGCGCCCCCGCCTGCACGGCTAGGGCGAAGAGCAGCGCCGTCTTACCGGCTATCTTGCGCAGGTAATTGCGCACGCTTTCAGACCACGCGAACTTTTCAAGATCCTGGTGGATTTCCGCCGAGCATATGCCGCCTACCAGCCTGGCCAAAAGCTTGGCGTTGTCCGGGCTTGAGGCCTCGGCGGCCAGCCTGAAGCAGCGCGAGAAGAGCCAGTCGCCGGCAAGCACCGCGTCCTTAGCGCCGTAACGCGCGTGCACGGTGGGGGTGCCGCGCCGGGTAGCCGCCTCGTCTATGACATCGTCATGAATGAGGGTAGCCACGTGCAGAAGCTCGACGGCGGCGGCCAGCTCCACGAGCGAGGCCTTCTTCTTGCCGAAATCGCCCGCTAAGAGGAGGAAGGCGGGCCTGAGCATCTTGCCGTTGGCGTCGATAAGCGCTTCGACGGCGTCGGCCAAGGGGAAGCGTTCCGAGCGAAGGGTATCCCGCATACAGCGCTGTACGTCGGAGAGGCGTTGGGTCATGCCGGGTATATCGCACCAGAAGTCGCTCATCGTGCTGTATTAGTTCCCTTCCGATCGGCTACGGGCCGCCGCGAGTACCGGCACGCAATCCGCCGGAAAAGAGAACCGAGGCCGTTAAGCCTCGGTCCCGCTTAATTCAATACGATCTACTTCGAAGGATCGTCGGCGTAGAAGTGCCACTTGCGGGCGATCTTCGTGCCGTTCCACCAGCGCTTGAAAAAGGGCACGGACCAGTAGTCCATGCCGAAGGCGCGGCCGAGGCCGCCCATCATCAGGATGCCGGCGAAAACGAACCAGAGCTGGTCCCAGGCGAACATGCCCGAGAGCGTGAAGATCACGCACATGCCTATGCTGGCCACGGCCGCGAACCAGGTAAAGAAGCCGCCGAAGAGCGCGAGGCCTATGGCGACCTCCATGACCACGATCATGAGCTGGAAGAGCTCGAAGGGCAGGAAGGCGAACATACCGTCCATGAAGGTGGTGCGGAACCAGGTGGCTATAGGGCCGTTAAAATTGAATATAGGCTTGGTAAGGTCCCATACCTTGGCAAAGGCCTGGGCAGCGCCTTCCGCGACGGCTTCGGCGCCTTCTACCCACTCCCCGGAAGCGGCGGTTACCGCCTCTACCGCGGGCTCGACCCACTCAGCGGACGCGGCGGCAACGGCCTCGGCCGCGGGATCCACCCACTCGGCGGACGCGGCCGCTACGGCCTCGGCGCCCTCTACGGCCTTGGCCAGGGTGGCCTGCACGGTGCCGGAACTGAACATCCAGCCGCTCTTGCTGCCGGCGCTCCACTTGAGCCAGCCCTCGCCTATCTTGTTGACGCCTTCCATCACCCACATGAGCCCCAGCCACATGCGCAGGAGGAGGGGCCAGTACGAGCGCACCTTCCAGGTGAGGAAGCCGCCGACTATGGAGCGGCGATCCTTGATATCGAGGAACTCGTGCTTGCCGTATTCCCACATCTGGTTGACGCCCGCTATGTTGAGCAGGTACCAGAGGTTGATCATGTGCTTCATGACCATGGCCATGAAGCCGCGGGTCTGCATGCCGCCCGCGTTGGCCACGCCGTAACGGCCGCCGAGCGAGACCATGAAGCCGTGGAAATTCGACTTGAACTGATGGCGGTGCTCGGAGCCCTCTATGTCCGCGATTATGTTCTTGGCGGCCACTTCGGCGGTCTGGTGCGCGCCTTCCACGATCTGGGGTATGGGCTTGCCCTCTTCAAGGAAGAAGGCGTTATCGCCCACCACGTAGGCATAGGGATAGTCGGGGCTCTTCATCTCGGCGTCGACCTGGAGCCTGCCGCGGCCGCGCTCTGCCTTAGCCAGGCTGAGGCCCGCGGCGAAGGAGCTGCCTTTAACGCCGCAGGTCCATATAAAGGTGTCGGTCTCTACGACCGTGCCGTCCTTAAGCATAACCTTCCCCGGCTCGGCGCCGGTTATGGACGCGTTGAGCATGATCTCGCAGCCCAGCTTCTCAAGGTATTTCTCGGCGCGCACGCGCAGGGGCTCCTCAAGTATGGGCAGTATGGAGGGCAGGGCCTCGATGTTGATGACGCGGGTATCCTTAGGATCGATGAAGTGCTTGCGGCACATGGCCTCGCGGAACTCAAGCAGCTCGCCTATCATCTCTATGCCGGTAAAGCCGGCTCCGGCCACCACGAAGGTAAGCATGCGGCGGCGCTTGGCCACGTCGGTTTCCTCGGCGGCCCTGGCGAAGGTGTCTTCAAGGTGGTGGCGGACGCGCATGGCGTCATCGAAGGACCAGAGGCTAAAACAGTTTTCCTTAACGCCGGGTATGTTGAAGTACTCGGGCTCCGCGCCGGCGCCTACGACTATATAATCGAATTCGTAGGTCTTGGCCTTGCCTACGGCCTTTTTACCGGCGAAGTCCACGGACAGGATCTCGTCGACGACGCACTCTATGCGCTTAGCGCCAAAAATCTTGCGGAAGCTCACCTGCACCGATTCGGGCTCGGTGCGCCAGCCGGCCACTTCATGGAGCTCGGTCATGAGGGTGTGGAAAGGCTTCTTGTCAACGAGCGTAATCGCGATGTTCTCGTTCTTGCGGAAGTGCTTTTCGAGTATCTTACCCGCCCAGACGCCGCCGTAGCCGCCGCCTAGGATAAGGATATTCTTGGTTTCGGCCATGTTGTCTCCTTGCACCGATTGATGGCTTAAGCTCGCGCTAGTCTCCGTCCGCGGATAAATCAGGGACGGAAGCGCGAGTAGCCGGAATATAGATTTTTGACTTTCATATAGTGCTTTGAAAGCACTAATTCGTCAAGTGCATTTACTATATATATCATAATATTGATTTTAATATATAGTATATGCATAAATACCGCTCGCCTGAAGCCCAGCGCAACGCCGGCCCTCAGGCCTAAACGCCTGTCTGAGAGCCTCCCTAGCAGTCCTTTAGCGCGCTTTTTTCGTTCTTTTTTGGCATTTCCTTCACAGAGCGGCCCCGGTGGTGTATTCTAGGGTAGGGAAGCGAAGCCTTGGCCGCTCTAAGCGGCCTCTACATAGCGGCGCGGGCACGCAAACGCCCGAGCCCCGACCCGGGCATACGCCCGGCTCATCATACGTGCAACAGGTTTGGTCTATGAAAAACGCGATAAGCACCCTGGACAGCCGCATAGCGTCGGTTTTGTCCGCATCGGGAGGAATTGCCCTAGAGGCCCATGTGGATTCCATGCTGGAAGCCCTTCTAGGCCAGGGCAGGAATGTAAGCGCGGGAGTCCGCTTAGGCCATGGCGTCATGCCCGTGCTCGGCGCGGTAGCGGCCCAATGGCTCGCTCGCAATGCGGGAGAGCGGGTACTGGTAATCTGCCCCGACGAGCGGGACCTGGCGCTTATGCAGGAACGCCTTTCCCCTTTTTGCGACGCGGTAGGCCTTCATGCGGCCATATCCGCGCGGCAGGCCGACGCCGAGGCCGACGGCGCCTCTATGCTCTTAGGGGCGCTAGAAACCCTATCCCATCGACAGGAAGACGATAGCCTGCCCCTGTCGGGCTTCAAGCTGATTCTTCTCCCCGACCTGGATGGGCTGGCGACGGCGGAAAAAAGCCCTGCCATCAAGGAGCTTTTCTCTAGGCTCCCCCCCCTGGAGGAGCGAAGGATAGTAGCATTTAGCGTAAATTTCGGCGTCGATGAACGGGCGCTAGCCCGGGCCTTAGCCGGCGCGCCCGTAGAGCTTATGCTCGAGGAACGGGAAGAGCGGGTAAAGGCCCTTACCCAAACGACCTGGTACGTAAATCAGGCGGACAAGACCAAGCTCGTGCTCGGCCTGCTGCAGCGCGACGCTACTCGCCCCGTGGCCCTCTTCTGCAATCTGCGCGACAGCGCGGAGGACGCGGCGGCCAGGCTAAGCGCCAACGGCATTAAGGTTGATTTCATCATCGGCAACCTTCCCCGCAAAAGCGCCCTGATCGACGCGCTCAAGGCCGGCGATATCGAGCTGCTGGTGCTTACCGACCAGGGAGCCGAAGGCCTCCCGAAAGGCTGGGCTAAGCGCCTTATCAATTGGGACCTGCCGCTTGAGGGAGAGTTCTATGGCGAGAGGCTCCTCTGCCTGGACGGAGACGAGGATTCGCGGAGCTGGAACCTTGCCTGCGACCGCTACGTATACGGCATACCCGCCATAGAGGGCTACCTGGGTTACGGGCTCGACGCCCGTCAGGTGGACGAAGCCCTCTTTGCGGAGACGGACAAGAGCGAGGGCCTGCGCTTCAACCGCCGGCCTTCAGGCAATGGCGAAGCCCGCAGGCAGCAAGGCTACGAACCCCGCCGCGACGGACAGCGCAGGGACGGGCCCAGGGGCGGCGAGGAGCGCAGGGACGATGGCGGCCGCTACGACGGAAGGAACGCGCACTCAATACAGGCGGATATAGCGGCCATCACCGGAGGCCGAGCCGGCCCCGCCGGCGCGAGAGGGCAAGCCGGCGAGCAAGCGCGGCCGCAACCGCAAGCGCAGCAGCAGCCTCGCCAGCAGCCCAAGGGCAAAAAGGACGGAGGCCGGGGCGGACAGGCCAAACGCGGCGGCGCCGCCCAGCAAGGCAGGGACCCAAGGAAGCAGGGGCGGCCATCCGGCGCCGCCCGAGCTCCGGCGGCTCGAGCCCCCTCCGGCCATGGCTCCGCCGCCCTGCCCGAGAACCCCTACGCCCTGCCCATGGAGGAGCGCATGCGCCTCTACCGCGAGCGCTATGGCACTACAACGCGGCAAGGGCCTAGCCATCAGGGCAGGGACTCAGCCCCGCGCGGCGGATCTTCGCCGCGGGAAGGCCCCAGGCAGAACGGAAGAGGCGGCGGCAGGAACGGCAGAAGCGACGGCGCGCGCAGCCCTGGCCAAGCCGGCGCACGGCAGCAGCCCATGGCTCCCCCTGAGCCGAGCCCGGATAAGCCTGACGAAGGCGGCAAAGGGCTTATGGGCGCGCTTAAGGATATGTTTAAGAAAAAGTGAGCCAAGCCGGCTCGCCCGGCTAACGATATGCCATAAACGGAGGACGGAATGGGTAAGAAGACCATACTGGCTATGCTAGACGCAGCCGCACGGGAATACGGCGACGCCCCCTATGCGTTGAAAAAAAGCGATAAGGGTTGGGATGCCCAATCCTTCAAGGAAGTGCGGGATAAAGCCAGGGCTATAGGCTCATGGCTCGTGCTCCAGGGCTATAAGCGGGGCGACGCGGCCGTCATCCTTGCCGAAGGCTCGCCTGAGTGGATATGCACCGAACTGGGGCTGTTAAGCGCGGGCATGGTATCGGTACCCCTGTCAATCAAGCTTTTGCCTGAGGAAATCCCCTTCAGGGTATCCCATTCCGACTCGAAGCTCTTCGCCACCAGCAAGAATCAGCTGGACAAAGTGCTGCCCGCCCTCGTGGGGGCTAAGCTGAAGCCAGTCCTCGTCTATATGGACGAAGACCTGGGGGCTCTCGACGAAGCCTGCGCCAAGCATGGCTTTCCGCGCGCGTCCACCGCCGTCCTGGCCGACATCATAGCCGCCGGCGCGGCCGCCCTATCCGGGCAAGGCGCCGCCTTGGACGCGCGGGCCGCGGCCATAGAAGAAGACGACGTGGTGAATATCTGCTACACCAGCGGAACCACGGGCGACCCCAAGGGCATCATGCTTACCCACAAGAACTACTACACCAACTGCAAGGACGGCGTGGAGCTCTTTGGCGACATATACCGCTACTCTACCCTGGTCATACTGCCCCTGGACCACTCCTTCGCCCATACCGTAGGCATATACGCCGGCCTCGTATGCGGCCTTGCCCTCTACTTCGTGGACGCGCGCGGCGGCTCCATGGGCATACTGCGCAACATACCCATAAACCTGCGCGAGGTATCGCCCAAATTCCTCATGACCGTTCCCGCCCTATCGGGCAACTTCATGAAAAAGATGATTAGCGGCATCGAGGAGAAGGGCGGCTTCATAGAGAAGCTCTTCAAGGCGGGCATAGAGGCGGGCATAGCCATAAACGGCGACGGCTTCCACGGGGGCGGCATAGGCGCGCGCCTCAAAGGCGGCCTCGTCCATGCCATAGCCAAGGGCCTCATCTTCAAAAAGCTCAAGAACCTGGTATTCGGCCCCAACATACGGTTCTGCGTCGGCGGCGGCGCCCTGCTCGACATAAAACAGCAGGAATTCTTCGCTTCGCTCGGCGTGCCCATCTATCAGGGCTACGGCCTTACGGAAGCCGCGCCCATCATCAGCTCAAACTCCCCGCTGTCTTACAAATTCGGCACCTCGGGGCGGGTGGCGGCTTCCGTGGAATGCACCATACGCAGGCAGGACGGCTCGATCTGCCCCGTGGGCGAGACCGGCGAGATCGTCATACGCGGCGATAACGTAATGAAGGGCTACTACAAGAACCCCGAGGCCAGCGCCAAAGCCCTGCGCGACGGCTGGCTGTGGACCGGCGACCTTGCCTACTTTGACCAAGACGGCTTCCTCGTGGTCGTGGGCCGCGAGAAGGCGCTCCTCATCGCGGAGGACGGCGAGAAATACAGCCCCGAGGAAATCGAGGAGGCCATAGGCTTCTCTACCGAGGCCTTCAACGCCATCATGGCTTGGAATGAACAGAAGAAATACACCATAGCCTTGGTCACCCTGGACGAGGACAAGGTGAAGCGCTTAGCCGCCGCCCGCGGCGCGGTAACGGCGGAAGAAGTGCTCGCCCTGCTCAAGGAAGAATTCTACCGATTTAAGACCGACCACAAGGCCAAGAAGGTGCAGGCGGCCTGGATACCCTCGACCTTCATGCTCGTGCCCGGCCAATTCTCGGACAAGGACGGCACCGTCAATTCAACCATGAAGCTCGTGCGCCACCGCGTAAGCCTGCTCTACAAGGAGCTTATCGACTACGCCTACACGCCCGAGGGCGGCAAGGTAGAAAACGAGAAGAACCTCGCGGCGATAGCCGCCCTAATAGGGCGCTAAGGGCAACGCCGTAAACGCGCCACCGGTTTACGGCGCCGGGGAGGGGCCAGCCACCGCGCCTACGCGCGGCCGGCTGGCCTTAGTCGTTATACATGCCCTGCCGGATATCGACGCGCTCAAGATCGAATTCTAGGCGCGTCCTGTCATAGCGCTGGTCTATCGTTGCCCTGAAGCGCACGAGGCCAAGGGTAACCTCCAGGCTTCTTTCCTCGCCGCCCATTCCTTTGAGCGCGTAGGTCGCCGACTGCCCGCCCACGCTCAACTGAGGGGCGAGCTCCAGCGTCCCTCCTTTTTCCACGGGCCTTAGTTCCAGGCGCACGGGCACCGTCGCGCCCGCGCGGTCGGTAAACGAGAGCTCGTATACCTTAGCGGCCTTCGCCGCGGTATCCGGCGCATAGTAAAAATCCTCATCCAACAGGTCGGCCAAATCGTAGAGTATAGAATTGAGGTCGCGCGTCTGGTCGCGCAGCACCTTGCGCTCGCCCGGCTTAAGCTCGAAAGCCAGCTCCCAGTCGGAGAATTCCACCTGAGGCAATTTGACGACGCCGAAGCCGCGGCCCAAATGCACGCGTACGGAGTGCGGCCCGGGCGCTACCTTCTCGATTAAGAAGGGCTGGTCTATGGCGCCGGTCGTATAACCGGCGAACTGCCCGTCCAAGAAAATCTCCGCCCGTATCAAATAGGAGTGCAGGGCCACGCTGCCCGGCGCCTCGTCGCGCAGCGATACGATGCCGCGCTCCCCCGACGGCCCCGCGAATTTGGGCCGGGAGCCCGTAAGGTATTCGACGAGGCTCTCGGCCGCCCGGTGCACCACGTTCTCGCTGGCGCCCCGCTCCGCGAAGGCTCCGGCCCTGCCGCTAGCCACGCTTACCACGCGTACGGTGACGAGGGCCTCCGACGCGAAGGCCACGTACTCGGCGTATATGAGGAAATCCGCGCCTAAGAGGCCGCCCACCTTAAGCGCGCTGCCGCGGTCCTCTATCAGGCCGGACAGCTGAAGCTCCTGCTCGGCGAGCACGCGGTCCAGGCTGGAACGGTCGATGAGCGCCAAGCCCGGCGTGCGGGTAAGGTCGTAGAGGAGGAGCCCCTGGATGATGCCGCCCACGTAATCCGAGCGCGGGTCGATATCCAGGTTGCGGGCCGATATGAAGGCGACCTTGACGGCGGAGGAAGGCGCTTGGGCGGCGAGCGTACCGAACGCCAAGGAACAGAACGCAAGGAAGGCAATGATACGTTTCATGCCAGTACTATAAACCCGAGCCTGAGCGTCCGCAAGATTCTCACGCGGAATTAACCGGGGCCACACCTCCGTTTTATAATCGCCCCGTATGCTACAGTGCGGAGATTCCCGCAATGGAAGGAGGCTGCCGTGCCTGCATGGTATCATCGCGCCGCCTGGAGCATGCTCAAGAAGCTCAAGGCGCCGGCGCTCTTGCGCGCGAATCGCGTAGAGGCCGAATTCTTTGACGCCGAGCCCACCGGGCCCTACCTGCTCGTGGCCAACCATGGCCACCGCGCGGACGCCTGGGTACTGGCTTCCCTCCTCAGCCATACGATACGGTATATGGCCAATCTTGAAGGCGTAAGCCCGCTCAAGGCGCTCTTCGCCGAACTGGTCGGCGCTTACGGCAAGCGCAAGGGCATGCCCGACCTGGCCGCGTTGCGCCGCACGGTTCAATTGGCCCGCTCAGGGGAGACCATAGGCATATTCCCCGAGGGCGACCGCAGCTGGGACGGCTCATTCCAAGGCATAAAGCCGGGCTTGGGGCGGCTCATCAAGCTTTTAAAATTGCCCGTGCTGATGGCAAGGCAGGAGGGCTCCTACCTAAGCGCGCCGCGCTGGGCCAGGCATATAAGGCAAGGCCGATGGCAGGTACGCTTTAAGCTCTTGGCGCTTGAGGACATAGAGCGCAAGAGCCCTCTAGAAATCGAGCGCGCGATTCAGGGCTGGATAGCCGTGGACGGCCTTGCCAGCGAGGCGAGTTTTAGCTGCAAAGCCCCCGCCGAAGGAGCAGAGCGGGTGCTCTGGCTTTGCCCCGCCTGCGGAGCCTTGCATAGCATACGGTCGCGCGGGGCCGAACTCTACTGCCGCGACTGCAGCGCGGCCTGGAACTTAGACGCAAACCAGCGCATACGCTGGAAAAGCACGACGCAAAGGCCGCACGCTGATTTGCCGACCCTTCAGGCCTGGATAGCCCTGCAGGCCGAGGCCATACGGCTCCGCACCGCCTACAGCCCACAGGAAAAAGCCCTGTTCCCCCCGGATCGCGCCTCGATATGGCAGCGGGATGAACGCGGCTGGCAGGCTATGGGGAAGCGCAGCATGGCCTTGACGAAAAACTCTATACGCCTAAGCGGCCTTGATACGCGCCTGCGGATCGCTTTGGGGAACGCGGAAGGCTTCGTGGACCATTTTAACCGCTATTCGGAATTTAGCGGCGCGGGGCGGCGCTACCGCGTTCGCTTTGAGCGCGACAGCGGATTCAGATGGATACAGACCCTAGCCATACTCGCTAACGAAGAAGGAGCCACGGCATGAGCCTTTCACGCGTACTTCAAAGCGGATTCTTTCCCGGCTTCGTACGCTGGGCGCCCTCAAGCCTTGGCCGGCTCTTCTTCCAAGGCGCGGGCAAGCTGTACTACCTGTTCGCCAACACGAAGGAGCGCCGCCTCATACGCAAGAACGTGCGGGACCTTTTGCGCGCCACATGGCGGCACAATTCCGAACACGCCGTGCGTCCGGTATTCGACGGCATCTTCGACCATTATTACGAAAAGATACTGCTCGCCGCGAAGCCCGTAGGCTACCTGCGCCGCTTCTTAAAAAAGCGCGTGGTCATAGTCGGGGAGAAGAACTTGGCGCAGGCCCAGAGCAGGGGCAAAGGCAGCTTGATAGTAACGGCTCATTGGGGGGCCGAAGAGCTCATCCCGGCCATACTGTCCATGCGCGGCTACCCCGTGACCGTGATACTCGAGACCTCGACGCCGGCATTGCGCGCTATACTGGAAGACCGGGCCAGGGGACAGGACCTTGAACTGCTTTTCGCCTCGGACCCCGGCGGCATCCTGGAGCGCATACTCGGCGCCCTGGCCCGGGGCAGGATACTCGTCACCCAATGCGATGAGGTAGATGCCTGGCGCAAGCGCAAATCCCGCACGATCGAGCTCTTCGGGCATACGCTCTTCTTTGACCATACCCTGGATTTCATCGCGCGGGCCTCAGGAGCCTCGGTCATCGCCATGTACAACCGCCGCCTGCCGAGCCTGCGCTACCGCCTCGTATGCGAGTCTATTGCCGTAGACGGAGCGGCGGCCAACGACGTGGCCACAAAGTCCCTGGCCCTCTGGGAACGCTATACCCTTGAGTCGCCCGACCAGTGGCATCAGTGGAAAAAATGGGCGGACATGAAGGCTATATAAGCCCGATCTTCGGCGAGCGGCCTTAGCGCCACACGAACCACACGAAGGCTGACGCCACGGCGGTCGTGAGCAGGGTAAAGGGCCCGGCCACCCGTATCCACTGGCCAAAGCCCACCGGCGAGCCTCGTTTCTTAAGGATGCTCGCCGCCACCACGTTGGCGCTAGCGCCGAAGGGCGTCAGATTGCCCCCTATGCATGAACCTATTAGGAGCCCGAACATATAGAGTTCCGGCTTAAGCCCTAGCTCGGAGGACAGCGCCTGGGCCACGGGCAGCATGACTATGATATAGGGCACGTTATCGATGAAACCCGACAGCAGCACCGACATAGCGATAATGGCCAGGTAGCCTAGCAGCACATTCCCGCCTACGAGCCTTGCCAAGGCGCGCGAAAGGTCTTGCAGGAGGCCGGTCTCGGCCACGGCTCCCACCACGACGAAGATGCCCACGAGGAAGAGTATGGTCTCCCAGTCGAGGTTTTTGACGAGCTCCTTCACCTTGGCGGCCGGCTCGCGGCGAATGAAGGCATACCAGGCTAAGCCCAGGAGCCCGAGCGCGAACACGAAGGCTCCCGATAATATAGAGAAGCCCTCATGGAAGAAGGAAATGGCCGCCAAGCCCGCCACCAGGGCTACGAGGAGCAGGGTGGGAACCCAGGACAGCACGCGCTCGTCCGGCAGGTCTATTTTCGCCTTCTTAAGCTTGCGATAGAACCAGTAGAAATAAAGCGCCCCAAAGAGCATGGCAACCTGTATGGCGAAGAATACCGAGAGTCTGCCGTCCTTGATGAAAAAGTCGTTAAACGAATAGCCGGCGAAGCCGGCGAAGATCATGGACGGCGGGTCGCCCACCAGCGTCGCCGTGCCCTGCAGATTGGACATGACGGCAAGCCCCATGAGGAAATAGCGCAGATCCAGCTTTACCTTATCGGCCAAGGCCAGGGCTATGGGCGCCATGACGAGCACCGTGGCCACGTTCTCCACGAAGGCGGAGAGGAGCCCCGTCATGATAAGGATGAATACCACGCCCCAGCCGAGCGTAGGGGCCCGCTCCACGATGCGGTCGGCCAGCATGGAAGGCACCCGCGAGTATATGAACAAGTCGGCAAGCACGAGGCTGCCCACGTAAATGAGCAGCACGTTCCAGTTGATAAGCTCGCCAAATACTTTACCGGGACTGACGACTCCCAAGGCGGTGACGAGGGCTCCGGCTACCAGGGTCAACCAGGACTTCTTGGAAGGCACTGCAATGACCAGGCCATACATAACGACGGCCAACGCGAGTACCAAGTATTTCATCGTGGGCTCCTTAGGCAATCCTGCGTACACCATGGGGAGAGCTTGGTCAAGTAGGGCGGCCGCAACCCTCGGGAAAGCAGCCGGGGCCGACGGCGGGGCATAGGCCCCGCCGCGCCGCCCCTATGCGCTCATGGACTTGGCGTAAGACGCTAACGCTGGCTTAAGCCAATCGGCCAAGCCGGGCGCCTTGCTTTCGTAGTACGCCCGAAATTCAGCGTGGTCCGCGTACATGGCCCCGAGTCCCGCCAC
>JBFZES010000255.1:0-3635 GCA_041306725.1 Spirochaetaceae bacterium
TTCGGATTGAGGTTGGCGTGTATCTTGAAGACGAAGCCCGTGAGCTTCTCTTCCTCGGGCTGTACCTCGCGCTCCGTGGCCTGCTTGGGCGTTGGGGATGGCGCGAAGGCGACGAGATTATCCAGGAGCTCCTGAACGCCGAAATTGTTCAAGGCTGAGCCGAAGAAGATGGGAGTAACGGCGCCCGCCAAGTATTCTGCTATGCTGAAGGGCGGATAGATTTCTTCCAGGAGCTCAACTTCGTCGCGGAGCTTCGAAGCCAGGCTCTCGCCCACCAGCCCGTCCAGGCGGGGGTCGGCTAGGTCGGCCAGCTCAAGGGCGTCCTTAGGCAGGGTATCGCTGCCCGCGTAGAAAAAATGTATCTTCTTTTCCACGAGGTTGTACACGCCCTTAAAGCGCCTCCCCTGCCCTATCGGCCAGGTCATGGGCCGCACCTGTATGGACAGTTCCTTCTCCACCTCGTCGAGCAGCTCCATGGGATCCTTGCCCTCGCGGTCCAGCTTATTGATAAAGGTGGCTATGGGCGTGTCGCGCATGCGGGATACCTCGCAGAGCTTGCGCGTTCGCTCCTCCACGCCCTTTACGGAGTCTATGACGATGAGGGCGCTATCCACCGCCGAGAGGCCGCGGTAGGTGTCTTCGGAGAAGTCCGCGTGGCCCGGCGTATCAAGGAGGTTCACGAAGCGGCCGCGGTATTCGAAGCCCATGACGGAGGTGCTTATGGATATGCCGCGCTCCTTTTCCATCTGCATGAAATCGGAGGTAGTCTGCCTGCCGGACTTTCCGCCGCGCACGGCGCCGGCAATGTGGATAGCGCCTCCGAACAAGAGGAGCTTCTCGGTTATGGTCGTCTTGCCCGCGTCGGGATGGGAAATGATAGCGAAGGTCAAGCGCCTTCTAATCTCGTCCTGGTCTCTGCTCATATGCTGCCTATGCGCCCGAGCCGCCGTTAAGCTGCCTGCGAGCGGAATGAAGTGCTTGCGGGAATTGCGCGCGCCGATGCGCGGCGGGGCCATTATAGCGAGCCATCGCGCGCAAGGTCTAGCGCCGCCCTTGCCTGATCGGAGCGGGATCGTTACTATGCGACAATGCAAACATTACGCTCCGGCGCAGAGCCTAGTGGCGCCTCCTTCAAGTCCGCCTTTAGGGCGGCGTTCCGCGCCAGCATACCCGTGCTCCTCGGCTATATAAGCTTAGGCCTCGCCTACGGGCTCGTCCTCGTAAGCCGCGGACTGCCCTGGTGGCTAGCGCCGCTGTCGGCCATCGTCGTATACGCGGGAGCGGCGCAATTCATGGGCGTAGGGCTCCTTGGCTCAAGCGCGGGCATCCTGGAACTCGCCCTGCTTACGCTGATCATGAACGCGAGGCACATGGTATACGGGCTGTCCATGCTCGGCCGCTACGCTGACACGGGAAGGCTAAAGCCTTATCTGGTGTTCGCGCTTACCGACGAGACCTACGGCTTGCTCACGACCATAGACCCTCCAAGCGGCGTTGCGCCTGGGCTTTTCTACGCGGCCGTAAGCGCGCTCAATCAATCGTACTGGCTTATTGGCTGCGGCCTGGGGGCCGTGCTTGGCACGACTCTTTCCATACGGGCGGAGGGCCTAGACTTTACCTTGAGCGCTCTTTTTACGGTACTATTCATCGAGCAGACGAGGGCTATACGCTCCTGGGAACCCTATATCGCCGCCGCGCTCGGCGCGGCCTGCGCATGGCTCTTTGCCTCGCCAAGGGATTTCCTCTTAGTATCCCTGCTCGTATCGCTGAGCCTGCTTAGCCTCATGCGAAAGCGGCTAAATCCTTCGCGGGCTCTGGGCAAGGAGGAGGCGCTATGAACCGCCTGCTCGTAGGCACCGCGGCCATGGCCGCCGTTACCTTCTTTACGAGGGCGGCGCCCTTCCTCTTCTTCTCAAAGCGCGAGCCGCCGCCTTTCCTGAATTTCCTGCAGCGCTACGCGCCCGCGGTGGTCATGAGCCTGCTCGTGCTATCCACATTCAGGAACGTGGATTTCGGCTCCGCCCCCCACGGCCTGCCCGCCCTGGCGGGCGTTGCATTGACGGCCGCCTTGCATCTTTGGAAGCGCAACGTGCTCCTGTCCATCGCGGGTGGAACGGCGCTCTACATGGCGCTGATCGGGTTTCTTTAGCGGAAGGAGAGCGCGGCGGTTTATTGCCCGGGACGCTGGCCGAGGAGGGCGGCTTCAACCGCGAGCGCTATGGTTTTCGCGCTATAGCTGGCCCCCGCCACGGTATCGACGTAGAGGCTCTGCCCGTCGAGGATGCGCTGTATGACCGCTTCGCCGGCTGCTCCCTGGCCATGCTTGTGCTCAAGCAGCTCTATGGCGCTAATCTTTCCGCCGCGTACCCGCACGAGCACCCGCGCGTATACGGGCAGCTTGCCGTAGCTGCCCTCGTAATCATTATCGGCTATGGAGGAAAGATCGAGCGGGCGCGGGGACAGGGCAAGCCTGGCCTCAAGCTCAGCTTCCATGGAGCGCACGGCGTTAATAAGGAGAAATGCCCCAAGGGCTAGGACCAAGAGCGCGATACCTATGACCATCAATAGTATCTTCATGCTTTTTCTCATACTGTCCACCTCATAAAGCCGGTTATTTTCTTATGATACGGATGCTTCTATTAGCCGTCAATGCTTTTGTCTTTCGCTTCGCCCAAAGCTCCCCTGATCGAGGCGGCGGGCCCCGCGGCAAAGACGTTCGTGCACCACACCCCGCCTATGATCATGACCGCCCCAAGCGCGTCGCTGGCTAGCAGTCTCTCGCCGCGGAAGGCAAGGCCCGCCATCACCGAAACGAGCGTGGTAAGATTGGCGAAGACGGCGGCCTCGGGCGACTTGAGCTTGGATAGGTTAAAATTGACCAGCAGAAAGGCCACCACGCTGGAGAGTATACCGAGGTAGAGCACCGCGCTTAGGGCAGGCGGCGTGAGGCGGGCAAACAGGGCCGGGGCGCCGCTACCGATAGCGCCCAGCGCTTTGACGAGGAAGATCAGGCCGAAGCCTATCGCGCCAAACCACATCATGAAGAAGGTGGTTTCGGCCGGCTTGAACGAGCACGAGCTTTTCCTGGACATGATATTGAAGCTGGCCGCGCAGAGCATGGACAGGATGAGGAGCAGATAGCCTAAAGGCGAACCGCCTACCTTGCCGGCGGCGCGAAAGCTCACCACCAACACCACGCCGGAAAAGGATAGAAGGGTGGTCGCGAGCTGGGCGGGCCGCAGCCGTTCCTTTAGCATGATGGCGGCCATGACCGTGACCGTTACCGGTATGGCCGACAGTATGATGCCGGCGGTGGAAGACTCCGCGTGGCGCAGGCCTTCGGTCTCTATGACGAAATAGAGCAGCGGCTGCAAGAGGGCCGTGGCTATGAGGGGCCGCATATCCTTGCCGCGATAATCTACTTTGATTATACGCGCAAGCACGAGGGCGCTCATGACCAGCGCTGCCGTGAGGAAGCGCAAAAAAAGCAGCTCGTGGCTTTGAAGGGTATCCAAGGCGTTTTTTGAAAAGAGGAAGGAAAAGCCGAAAATGACGCTCGCGCCTATTCCGGCTAGGTAATTTCTTAATCGGGCCATAGTAATCGTATTGTATCGATACTAGTCGTCCCGCGCCAG
>JBFZES010000256.1:0-9378 GCA_041306725.1 Spirochaetaceae bacterium
TCGGCGGTGTCTACCGTAACGAGGCCAGTGACGCATACCGCGGAGGTAGCGGTAAAGAGCGCGTCGGCCAGGGGCAGGCTCACCGGATACTGGGCTGTGCCAGACCATGCGGCCGGCAGCAGCAGCAACAGCGTCCCCACGCTTATTATCGCAATGAAGAACGAGAGTAGGTATACGGTGTCGGATTTATGGCCTAGCTTCATGTCAAAGCTCTAGCCTAAGGCGGTAGCCTACGCCCGGCTCGGTAATGAGCACCTTAGGCACGGATGGCTCCGTCTCGATTTTTTTGCGCAGCTGGTTTATGTACACGCGGAGGTTGTTGTATTCCTGAGCCATGGCCGGCCCCCATACTTCCCGCAGCATATGGTTCCTCGTAATGATTTTGCCCGCGTTCCTTACGAGGATCTCCAAGATTGACCATTCGGTGGGCGTAAGGCGTTCTTCGGCGCCATCCCTGAACGCTTCGCGGCTGTCCATGCGTATTTCAAGCATGCCGACCTGTACCGGCCGTCCCCATACCGACTTAGGCGTATGATGCCTCAGTGCTACCTTCATGCGGGATACCAGCTCACCCACGCCAAAGGGCTTTATGATGTAATCGTCCGCCCCGGCGTCAAGCAGGTCCATGACCTCAGCCTCGGCATCGCGTACCGATACGACGATCACCGGCGTATCGCCCCGCTCCCTAATTGCCTTCAGCAGCTCCCGTCCATCCCCATCGGGCAACCCTAGGTCCAAAAGCACAAGGCCCGGCTTAACACCGGTAAACTGGCGTATGCCTTCAGCGCAGGAATCCGCTTCGAATACGCTAAAGTCATTCCGCTCTAGATAGAGGCGTAACAGTTTCCGAATCTGCAGATCGTCATCGATTACCAATACCGGCGTCATGATTCAACCTTCCTCGGTATGTGCAGAACAAGCGAAAGGCCGCCGCCCTCGGAACTCCCGGCTTCTATCCTGCCTCCATGGGCCTCGACTATGCCTTTGCATATGGAAAGCCCTAAGCCGCATCCCTGCTTCGCCGCGCTGCCCTCGCCCCTAAAGAAGGTATCGAAAAGCAAGGGCAATTCGCGAGCGCGTACGCCCGGGCCATTATCTATAAAGCGGATCACTGAGAACCCTGGCCGCGTCTCGGCATCGATGAGCAGTATGGATTTTAGCGGCGTATAGCCGGCGAAATTCCTCAGTACATTCCTAAAGACCTGAACCATTAAGGAGGGATCGGCCTCTATCTCAAAATCGTTGACTTCTTTTCCTAATTTGATAGTCCTGCCGTCTAAATCCATACCAAGGGCCATCTGGGCCGCGCCTAAAAGTTCGCTTAAGTAGGCGATTTCCACTCGGGGCTGTAATCGTCCCGCCTCGAGGCGGCTCATGGCCAGCAAGTCCTCTACGAGGGCATTCAGCCTATTGGCCGCGATAAGGGTCTCGTTCAGCAATGCGGAACGAAGTTGGGGATCCTCGTCGCTCCCATCGACAAGCAGGCCGCTCACCGCGCCTTTTATCGTGGTTTATGGCGTACGTAGCTCGTGAGACACGTGATTGAGCAGTATCTTCGACAGCCGCGCCGATTCGCCCGCCATCTTATTCCGCTCATTCTCGGCGGCCAGCAATTCGCGCTCGAGCGCCAAGGCGATATTATCCGCAAGCGTGGCTAGCAGTTCTCGGCTTTCGCCCTGGATAGTCAGCGTGCCGTTGCCATCGACGAACAATAGTCCCACGACGGTCTCTTGCGAACCAAGGGGGTAATAATGGCGATCATTGCCGTCCGCCACGCTTTGTTTAGTCACAAAGCATTGCGTGGCGATTTCCTTTTTGAAGGCGGCATGCTGCCGCGGAGAATCGGCCGTATCGCCCGCCGCCTGGCTGGTATCAAGCCGTCCTTCGGCGTCGCAGAGGAATATGGCCGAAGATAGCCGCAAATTTTCCAGCAGGAAATCCTGTGCCAGCCGCGCGACGGCATCCACGCCCCGGACGCGCGCGATCGCCTTCGTGAAGCCATAGAGAAAGGCCATCCGCCGCTCTCGGAGCGAAAGCGCGGACTCCTTCTCCTTGAGCCGGGACGTGAGGACTCCCCCGACGAAAGCCGCGAGGAAGAATGCCAGGAACATTAGGATATCTTCTAAGCTGGCTATGGAAAAGGTAAGCCGCGGCGGTATGAACAGGAAATTCCAGAGCAAAGCGCTGAGCAAGGCGCTGGCGATGACCACGACCCGGCTGCTTACGAAAGGCAGGCTGATTATAGCCCACAAATAGAGTATGGAAATAGAGCGATAGCCTAAAGCGGGTTGCGCGAGGAATCCTAAGGCGGTAACCGCGCCTAACGCGGCAAGAGCCGCCGGGATACCCGTAACGCTCCCCCGGCGGAGAGAGCGCCTATACCGGGCGCGCCAGAGCGGCACCGGCGCGTTCCCGCGAAGTAAAAACACGTCAAGGTCGCCTGATTCCCTTAATATATCGCCCATGATAGACCGGCGACCCATATAGGGCAGCCCTTCATCATCGGCCTTGCCGATTATCAAGGCGCTGGCTCTCTTTATGCGCGCATAGCGGACGATGCATGCGGCGACCTCGCTGTCGACCAAGGACACGACCTCAGCGCCAAGATCTTTCGCCAGCGCAAGGTTTTTCTCTACGCCATCGGGGCTTTCCAGCTGTTCCCCGCTTCGTACGTGAAGCGCTGTCCAGCTGGCATTGAGGCGATGGGCGGTCATGGCTACCCAGCGCAACAGGTACTCTGAATTAGCGCTGCCGGTAACGGCCGCTATATAGTGACCCCCGTGGCCGGATTCGCCGCGGCCAAGGCTGGATTCTTCCATATATGAAGACTATCACCGATCTATCGCCCTAAGATATTAGGGCGCCGTTAAGATTACGGACCTAAGCATTAAGGAGACATTAATTATTTCAATTAGCTTCGGCCGTAGTGCCTATATATAAAATAGCTTATTCCTACGCTCCCGGTTATGAAGGCCGGCACGGCCAGCACCGCGCTGCCTAAGAGCGGGTAGAGTAGCCCGCTGGCTAAGCCCCCTATGAGAAAGCCCAGCACTATAGTCGACAAAAGCTTCAGCTTCTTTTCCGGCATGGCTATGCCGGCCAGGCGGTTGCCCAAGAGCACGCCTATATCCGTAAATATGCCCGTCAGATGGGTCGTGCGGATAATAGCGCCGGAGTAGGTGGTGGCCAGCGCGTTTTGCAGGCCGCTTGCCCCCGAAAGCAGGAGCAGGCTGGCCCACGGCAAGCGCTCAAAGAGCGCCCAAGCCAGGACTATAGCCATTGACTCTAGCATAAGGCTTACGCCATAGCGGCGGCCGAGCTTGAGGTGATAGTCCCGTATAAGGAAACCGCTCAATACCGATCCAAGGGTAAAGGCGAGTACCAGGAAGAAGAAATACGCGGCCTGAGCGTAAGCGCCCTGCGCCACGGCAAGCGCCATGGCCGATGCGTTGCCGGAATGGTGGGTAACCGATTGCCGCAACGCGCTTTCCAGCACGAACACATTGACGTAGCCGGCCGTAAAGGCAAGCATGAGAGCGCCTATCCAAACCCATACGGGTAATTTCGAGAGCATGCGAAGCCTCCGCTTTTATGTATAATCGTCGCTCCGGCCAAGGGGCATAGCCAGCTTTGGCTAAGCGTGGAGCCTATACCTTAAAGCGGGAAATTTCTACGATGAGCCGGTCTATGCTCTCCTTATTCCGCTCGCTTATCTGGTCCACGTGCTGCACGGCGTTGTTTATCTCTTGGGTACCCTCGGCCATCTCGTTCATGCTGGCGCTGATTTCCTGGGTTACCCGCGCCAACTGCCGCATCTCGTACAGCACGTCCTTGCTGCCGCTGAGCATCTCGTTCGAGCGCTCCTTTACCGCGTTGGTTATGCTCGTGATTTCGGTAAGGGCTTCCAGGATCTGCTTGCTGCCGCTGTTCTGCTCCTGCATGGCGTTTTGTATTATCGACTCCTGCTGGCTTACCGTACCAACCATGGACACGATAGTGTCGAACTGATCGAGGGCGTCGCCCGAGCTCTTGGTAACCAGGTCTATGGAACCCTTCAGGCTGTTGAGCACCTGGGTTATGTTCTTAGCCTGCATGCCCGAGTTCTCGGCCAATTTGCGTATCTCGTCCGCCACGACCGCGAAGCCGCGCCCGGCGTCGCCGGCGTGCGCGGCCTCTATCGCCGCGTTCATGGCTAAAAGATTGGTCTGGTTGGCTATGCCCGCTATAACCGAGCTTGCCTCAAGGAGGCCGGCCGACTCGTTGGCTATGGTCTTGATATTTTCCGACACCGTATTGATGCCATTCTGACCAATTTCGGAGGCTTTGATGAGCTCTAGCACATTGCTAGTATTCCGGTTCAGGATAGCGCCTACCGATTCTACGTTGGCTATCATCTGGGCTATGGCCGCCGACGACTCGATTATGCTCGCCGATTGCGAAGCCACGTGCTCGTCGAGTTTCTCTATGCTGCCCGCGATCGATTCTATGGTAGCGTTGGATTCCTCCACCCCCGCGGCCTGATTGATGATTTGGTTTTTTACCCCGTTTATATTCGCGCTTATCTGATTCACCGCCGCGGCCGTCTGCGACATGCTGCTGGCCATATCCGAGCCGACGGTCTGGAGCGATCCGGCTTGCGATTGTATAGCAACGATAAGGTTCCTTATTTTCTCGAAGCTCTGGTTTACATAGTGGGACAAGCGCCCTATCTCGTCCTTGCCATTCGCCGGCAGGCGCTTCGTCAGGTCTCCTTCGCCCTCCGATATATCTTTCAAGAGCGTCTTAACCCGCACGATGGGCCTGGACAGCCCCCTCGCGAAGAGGAGCGTGAAGGCAAGGGTTATCAGCACGGCCCCCGCCAGGAAAAGAAGCATCTGGCTGCGCAGGCGCAGAACGTCGGCATATACTTCGTCAGACGTTGCGCCGACGGCCACGGACCAGTCCGTGCCCTGTATGGGCGCGAAGCCATACAGCATCTCCTGGCCGTCCAGGGTATAGGACCCAAAGGAATTCTCTCCGGCCATCATGCGTTTCATTAAGCCGGCTATGCCGAGGTATTCGGGTTTCTCCGCGCTCTCCGCGACGAAATTCTTAATCTGCAGCACATAATCCTTATTGCCATGCGCCACCAGCGCGCCGTTGGCATTTATAATGAAGGTATGGCTTAAGTTCCCGTAGCGTATCCGCTCCGTGATATTGGATAGCAGGCCCCCGTCCAGCCTCGCGATCAGGATTGCACCCTTGGTATTCGGGGCGGTATAGACCGGCGTCGCCAGCATAATAACGGCTTGGTTGGTAACGCGGCTTATCAGCACGTCCGAAAAATTGGAGGCGCCGTCAATAGCCTTCTTAACATACGCGCGATCGCCGAGCTGGGCGCTGCTGTTATCGTGATAGCGGGCCGTGCCATCCAAGGATACGAGGCCCATGCCCAGGTAGCCTAAACGGGTAAGCTCAGTGCCTAGCAGAACCTGCTGCCGCTCCCATTCCATGCCCTGCATGACCGGGTTGTTCGCGACGCCCTCGATGCTCGCTATATAATAATCCATGCGCGCGCGTACCAGCCGGCTCGCCTCGTTTGCCATAGTCTTGAGCGACGCGGTGATAGAGCGCTCGAGGGCTGCCTTGGTAGCGGCGTAGGCTATAGCGCTTAGGCCCGCGCTGCTCGCTATGACCAACATGGCTATAATAGCCGTAAGCTTAAAGCCTATGCTTAAATCCCTAATTTTCATGTCAAAGCTTTCCTCTGCTATAATGGAGATAGTAAAGTTTTACCTGATAAAATAACTCTAGGGGCGATTCGCCCCACTGTCAAGCATAAGCGCCTTCTCTACTGGTTGGCCGAAACCCTAGACCGAGGGGCAGCCAGAGGCTATTGTTAATCATCGCGGGGAGGAATCCAGCTATGTTTGGTAGGAAAAAACGCTTGGGATTGGCTTTGGGAGGCGGCGCCGCGCGCGGGTTCGCCCACATAGGCGTCTTAAAGGCTCTTGACGAGGCGGGACTCCGGCCCTCCTTCGTGGCCGGCACCAGCGTTGGCAGCCTCATAGGCGCGCTGTATTGCTCCGGCCTCTCTTGGCGTCAAATCTGGCAGGAAGCGCTTACGCTCGACTGGAAAGACCTCGTCAAGCTTAGCGTGCCCACCTTGGGCCTGGTCAACCCGAGCAAACTTGAAGAATTGGTGCAGCGCCTTTCAGGCGGGCGCACGATCGACGCGTTGCCCGTGCCCTTCAAGGCGGTCGCGGTGGACCTGGTTTCGGGCAAAGAAGTCGTCATCGACACGGGGCCGGTAGGCAGGGCGGTGCGCGCAAGCTGCAGCATACCCGGCATCTTCATACCGCTGGACGATGGCGAACGCCTCCTGGCGGACGGCGGCGTCCTTAACAACCTGCCCTCCGAAACCGTACGATCCATGGGCGCGAGCTTCGTCGTGGCAGTAGACCTGACCAGTAGCGGCGGGGACGCGCATAAAAAGCCCGAGAACCTCGTGGAAGTGCTTATCGACAGCGCCTTCATCTTCATGAACAATTCCGGGGCCCGCGGCCGCGCCGTGGCGGACCTTCTCATTGAGCCCGCGCTTTCCGGCTTCGGCTTCCATGATATGAGCCGCAAACAGGAAATGCTGGATGCCGGCTACGAGGCCATGCGTAATCAGCTCAAGCCGCTTATCAAGCGCTTCAGGCGCTGACCGCGGAATTCGGCAGGGGGAGCGCCGCGGCCCGCATACGGCCGCGACTTTTCAAAACACGGGAGCGCATGCGCGGCCGCTCCCCCTCGCTCCGAAGTCCTCGCTGCGCTCCGGGCTTCTCCGCTACCCCCTCGCATCCTGGGAGGCGCCCGGGCGTATAGCGGCAAAAAACACTCGATTGACAAGCGCCGGAACCCCCTTTAGCATAGCAGCATCATAAAGGATACGCTATAAATCGCGGGGCGGGGGTTGTCGATGGATACGCAGGGCGCTTCGATGGCTGCCATCTGGCTCTCCCAGGCGGCGGCCGCCGCCGTCTTCGTTTACGCTTTTTCCAGCTTTAAGATACTGGCCATCAATCCTAAAGGACGCCCCAACCGCGTCGCCGCCGCCCTCTGCGCAACCTTGGCGCTCTGGGCCTTCCAGGCCGCCCTCTCGTACTCCACGCCTAATCCGGACCTTACCGTAGCCCTCGCGAGGCTACTCTCCTGGACCTGGACCTTCTTCCCGGTGCTGGGCTATCACCTGAGCCTGGAGCTGCGCGACTCGCCAGACCGCGTTCCCGCGCGGAGCCGCTCGTTAAAGGGGCTCCTTCAACCAAGTTATCTCGTCCTGGCGGCCGGCTACCTAAGCGCGGCCTATCTCTATTTCCTCTTGGCCGGGCCGCTCCTCATAGGAGCCGAGCGTCGGGCAGGATACTGGTCGGTGGCCATCAGGCAAGGGCCGGGCTTCGCCGCCTTCTCGGCCTTTTACTTAGCATTCAACCTCCTTGGCATAGCGACGGTAGTCGGGCGGCTCCTGCGGACGCGCGAGCGCCGAGAGCGCCGCCGCCTTGCCATAGTCGCCATTACCCATGCCGTCTCCATACTGGGCGGCTTTACCACGGACACGGTACTCGGCATGCTCGGCTTGGACTTTCCGCGCGTCGGCGTACTCTGGGCCGGCGTATGGGCGCTAGGCCTCAATGTGGCCATGGCCAAATACGGCTTCCTCTCCCCCTTTTCAGCCAAGGAAATCGGCCTCATCATGGATCGCTTCATCGAGCGCTCCATGGACGGCATCGTCGTGTGCGACGGCTCGGACCGCGTCGTCTATTGGAATGCGCCCCTGGCCGAACATACCGGCATAAGGCCCGAGGAAGCCATGGCCGCATCGATCGATGAACTCTACGGCCGGCTCGCCGTGCCTTCCGGGGTCCGCCTTTCCCCGGGACTCGTTCGATCCTTCGCGGCGGCGGGCGGTCCAGAAGCCCAGCGCCTATCCGAGCTCGAGATCAAGAGGCCTGACGGCGGACAGCGCTGGCTGCAGGCTAGCGCCTTTACCATCCCCGGCGAGGGGGGGGACATACTCGCCTTCATCGTTCGCGACATCAGCAAGAAGCGCCTGGCGGCGGAAGAAGCCCTGGAACGCCTCCGTCGCCAAAGCCATGCCCAGAAGATGGAGGCGCTCGGCGCGCTCGCCGCGGGCATAGCCCACGACTTCAACAATACCCTCGGCGGCATAGTCGGCGCCGCTTCCGTGATCCGTAGCTGCCTCGATGAACCGAACGCATGCCCACCGGAAGTAAGGCGCGGGGTCGAGATCATAGAGAGCTCGGCGCAGCGAGCGGCAAGCTCAATCCGCGGCCTCATGGCCTTCGCCAAGGATATACCCCTGCGCAGCGGCGCTTTCCGCCTAGGCGAAGCGGCCTCCCACGTAACCGAACTGGCGCGCCGCTCCATGGGCCCAGAAGTGCGCATCGAGACCCATGGCCTGGACGCCGATGCCTGGGTGCGAGGCGACCCTTTACAGATAGAGCAGCTCCTCCTTAACCTGCTTATCAACGCCGAGCACGCGCTCACCATCATGCGCGGCTCCGACCAGGCTAAAGGCGGGACGATACGCGTATCGTTGCGGCGGGATGGAGCGGTTTGGGCGTTAACGGTGAGCGACGACGGCGTAGGCATGGACCAGGTCACCGCCGCCAAGGCCTTCGACCCCTTCTTTACCACCAAGGGAACCGAGCAGGGCAGCGGCCTTGGCTTAGCCATGGCCCAGCTCATCGCCAAACAGCATGGCGGCACCCTTGAGCTCCAGACGGCCCCGGGCGAAGGCGCCGCCTTTACCGTATACCTGCCCGAAGGGAAAGAGCCTGATTGCTACGAGGGGCAAGGCAAGAAAGTACTGAGCGCGGAAAAAATTGCGTAAATTATCTATAAGCATTAAACTAATGCCATCATCTCTCAAGTCTTGAATCGAGGGGGGTACTATGAATACTTTGGCAAAGATCATCGCGGCATCGAAATCTCCGGTACTGACCATACAATCCGGAGACAAGGTCAGCTCAGCCGTAAAGATCATGGCTGAAAGGAACATTGGCGCGGTACTCGTGATGGATGAAAATAAGCTTGTCGGCATATTGTCTGAACGGGATCTCCTGCGGAAACTGCTTGCGGAGGAAAAATCGGCCAAGGATACCCCGGTATCCGCGGTCATGACCAAGCATCCCTATTGCTCTGAGCTCGATGCGTCCATCGATTCCTGCATAGCCCTCATGTCCAAGCACCGCTTCAGGCATCTGCCGGTACTGGATGCAGACAAGAAGTTAATAGGCATGGTGTCCATGGGCGACTTGGTAAAGACCACCATCGAGGACCAAGCCTTCATGATCGATCAGTTCGAGCGCTACGTATCCACGGGCAGCTATTAAG
>JBFZES010000257.1:0-9656 GCA_041306725.1 Spirochaetaceae bacterium
GCGGCGGCGCGCGGACGGATGCGGCTAAACGCTCTTTCCTTAAGGCTACGCTGATCGGGGGAGGAGCCTTCGCCGCGGCCGCCCTGCTTCCCGCGAAAGCCGCCGCCGCGCTCGCCTCGGCTTCGGCTTCCTTCGCGGGCCGGGACGCGCCGCCGCCGGCCGCGCCTCCGGGCGCGTTGTCCCGCGAGCTGTTCCTGGAGCGCTGCATCGGCTGCGGGCTCTGCGTGTCGAAGTGCCCCTCGGGCGTCTTACGGCCGTCGCTGCTGCGCTATGGCGCCAAGGGCCTCTTAGCGCCCTACCTTGATTATGAACATTCCTATTGCCAATATGAATGCGCCCTTTGCCTGGAACTCTGCCCCGCCGGGGCGCTTAGCCGCATGCCCCTGGCGGACAAGAAGCTCGCGCAAATGGGCGTCGCGGCCTTGGTGCGGGATAAATGCATAGTCATTACCGAAAAGACGCCCTGCGGCGCCTGCGCCGAGCACTGCCCCACCGGCGCGGTGCGCATGGTAAGCGGGGCTTCCGCGTTAAGCGAGCCGCTCTTCGACGAGGCTATATGCATAGGCTGCGGAGCCTGCCACCACGTGTGCCCGGCGGAGCCGGACAAGGCCATTACCGTGCGCGGCAAGCTGCTGCAGTCGTCGGCCTTGCCGCCCACGAAGGACCTGTTTAAGCCCGCGGAAGGCGCCGCAGGCGGAGCGGCCGCGGAGAGCGAGGAAGAAAGCGCCGACGAATTCCCGTTCTGAATAGCGTTACCGCCATTATTGATTTGCTTTCCTTCGTCATTATGCGATGATTGTGTCATGCGCCAAGCAATAAATTTTCGCCTCGGCGATAAGTCCAGGCTCCTCGCTATACTCTCCATACTGCTCGTGGCCGGTTTCCTCGGCACGAGCATTATGGCCTACAGGGCCGCAGCCCACGCGGTACGCGTGTCCATAGAGGAACGGCAGTTGCCGGTAGCGGCCGAATCCGTGTACGCGCGGTTGCAGAAGGACCTGGTGGAGCCGCTCTTCGTATCCTCCATGATGGCCAACGACTCCTTCCTGCACGATTGGGTTAAGGCGGGCGAGAAGGACACGGAGCCCATACGCAAGTACCTGGCGGAAATCCAGCGCCGCTATAATACGCTCACTTCGTTTTTCGTCTCCGACGCCAGCCTGCGCTACTATCATCCCAGCGGCGTGCTCAAGACCGTTTCCCCCGATGAATGGCGCGACGCGTGGTACTATCGCGTGCGGAGCCTGGCCGAGCCCTACGAGATCAACGTCGATATAGACCTGGCCAATGCGGACGCCCTTACCGTGTTCATCAACTACCGGGTAATCGACGCAGATGGCGCGTACTTAGGCACGGCTGGCGTAGGCCTGGCCGTAGACGCCATGAGCGGCATGGTGGCGCGGCTCAGGCAGGAATACGGCACCGCGGTGTACTTCGTCGACGAGGACGGCGCCATTATAGCGGGCACGCCCAGCGAGCTCGCGGAGGCGCCCGCCACGACGAGGCAGGTGCCCGGCCTCGCCGCGGCCGCGGAAAAAGCCTTGGCCGAGGGCGGCGGCTCATTCAGCTATCGCGGCAGGGACAGCAGCATACTCTTGCACGTGCGCTGGATACCGGAACTGCGCTGGTACCTCTTCGTCGAGCAGAACGAGTCGTCGAGCATAGCGGGCGCCAGGCAGGCGCTGACCCTCAATATAGGGCTCTACGCCGCCATACTCGCCCTTGCTCTCCTGGCCGTAGGCTTTACCGTGGACCGCTTCCAAGGCAGGCTCGAGCGCGCCGCCACGCATGATCCGCTAACGGGCGCTCTGAACCGCCTGGCTTTCAGCGCGGTGGCGGAACAAGCGCTCAAGTCGTCGCGGCGCAGCGGCGAGCCGCTTTCCGCCATCATCATGGACGCCGATGACTTTAAGCGGGTAAACGACGGCTATGGGCACCCGGAAGGCGATAAGGTATTGGTCACGGCGGTACGGGCCGCGTTAGAAAGCCTCAGGGAATCGGACCTCTTCTGCCGCTGGGGAGGGGAGGAATTCCTCTTCCTGCTGCCCGGCTGCGATACCAAGGAAGCCCTCGCGGTAGCGCAGAAGGTACGGCAGGCCATAGCCCAGGCCACGGCCCGTTCCTGCCGCGTAGGCATAAGCATGAGCGGCGGCATCGCCTGCCTGGCCGAGGGCGAGGACATCGACGCCCTGGTGCGCCGCGCGGACGATGAGCTGCTCAAGGCCAAGCGCCTGGGACGCGACCGCGTGCTGTGCGCGACTGACCCTTCAAGCGCGCTAAGCCCGCTCTAGCGCGCCTCGAGCGCCAGGGCGGCCGAACCCAAGAGCCCCGATAGGGATCCCAAGCCGGGAGCCACGAGCAGGCGAGCGGCGTCTTCCTCGCTGGATAGGCCCGGCCGGTAGCCGCCGAAGGCCGCGGGCAAGGCCCGCTTAACCCGGGCAAGCATATCGGGCCTGGCGCCTACCCCGCCCCCCAGTATGAAGAGCCGGGGACTGTAGGCAAGGCAGAGGCTCGCTATGCCCTGGGCAAGGTAGTATGCCTCTAAGGCCCAGGCTTCGTGGCCTTCGGGTATATCGGCGCCTTTCATGCCCCAGCGCTTTTCCACGGCCGGGCCGCAGGCAAGGCCCTCGAAGCAGGAATCATGGAAGGGGCAGGTGCCGGCGAAGGTGTCGCCCGTCTGGCGCGCGAGGCGTATATGGCCCATCTCGGGATGGCCCGCGCCGTGCACGAGGCGGCCGTTGGCGAAGGCGCCGCCGCCTATGCCGGTGCCGACGGTCAGGTATATGAAATCGTCAAGGCCCCGCGCCGCTCCCCAGAGCCGCTCGCCTAAGGCGGCGGCGTTCACGTCGGTATCGAAAGCGACGGGCACGCCCAAGGCGCGCTTAAAGTAGCCGGCCATATCGGCGTCGGTCCAGCCCGGCTTGGGCGTGGCGAGCACCCTGCCCCAGGAAGGCGAACCGGGTATGGGGTCTATGGGGCCGAAGGAGCCTATGCCCAGGCGCTCCACGGCGCCGCGGGTTGCTTGGGCCGCCTTAAAGAATGCGAGCACTTCGGCCATAGTGGCATCAGGACTACCCGTGGCCACGCTCGTCCGTTCGAGTATGGCGGGCTGCGCCCCGTTAGGCTCCGCGCTCAATACGGCGCACACGAATTTTGTGCCGCCGGCTTCTATAGCCCCTATCGTCATCTGATCCTCCGGAAATTTCGTTAGCCGAGTATATCATAAGGCGCGGGAAAGCGTCCCTCTTGACCCGGGCATGAAGAGCGCGTACGGTAGTTTCAACAGGGGATTATGATGAAACAAAGAGCACAAGGCAGTAGGCTTACCCTCGCGATGGGAATTGGAGCGGCCGGCGTCATAGCCGCCCTCCTCATGTGGCTATTCTCCGTGCCCGGCACGCGCGGGCTGTACCGCTGGGGCTACGCCGCGCCTTTCCTTGCCTTCATGGGCCTTGGCCTCTTCGCCCTAGCCTTAGCGCTCGGCCTGGCTTGGCTTGAGCGTTCCCGCCCCGCCGCCGCCGGCATTAAGGCGCTTAGGCTGCTAAGCCGCTTAGTATCCGCGATCGCGCTCATCGCCGGGCTCGGCGCGGGAGCCTTCATCTTGTCCAATGCCTACGGCCCCGTAGCGCCGGCGGAACTGCGCCCCACCCTACCCGATCCGGGCAAGGGCCTGAGCCCTCCCGCGGGGCGGCTCCTCAGGGTAGCGCTGTCATCCGACCCCCACGTGGACCGCGATGTGTCAAACCACGCCGCGCGGGCCGCCATACTGAGCCAAGCCCAGGCCGAATACGGACGGGGCGAGCTGGACGCCTTCTTCATCCTAGGGGACTTCGTGGAGCAGGGCTTCATGGCCGGCGGCTGGGAGAAGGCGCTTGGCGAATTGCGCGAACGGGCGCCGAGCCTGCCTTTTTATATGCTGCTGGGTAACCACGACGCCATGCTCGGGGGCTCCCGCCGTTGGCTGGCGGCCATGGCGCCCGCGAATTACGCGAGCCATTCGCCGTATATGTGGCGCTTGGACGCCGGGCGCATACACTTCCTGGCCATAGACCTGCCCTGGGGGCCAGAGGACTTAAGCCGCCGCGAGAAAGCCTGGCTGGAAACGCAGCTCTCCGCCATAGCGGCAGAGGACATCATAATCGTGCTCTCGCACGCCTTCCTGTACTCCTCAGGCTATGTCGACGAAGGCACGGGCAAGGCCTGGTACGACCACGAGGACAATCTGCGCCTCGTGGCGCCGCTGCTGGCCGGCCGCGCCGACCTCGTGGTTTCGGGGCACAATCACTATATGGAGTGGATAGAAAACGGCGGCACGGCCTGGGCCGTAGTCGGGGCCATGGGGGGCAAGCCCGATCCCGAGCCCAGCTATCGCTCGCCGGGCTCGCTGTGGTTCGCCCGCGAGCGCTACGGCAGGCTCCTGCTCGAGGAACTGCCCGATGGGCTGCGCTGCGCCTTTGAAAGCCATGAGGGCGAGCGGCTTTTTGAGCGGGTAATAGCCTATCGCTGAAACGGCGCGGCCGGCCGCTTAGCTAAGGTCCATGCTAAGCCCGCGTACCCGCAGATCGGCGGCCGCGCCGCGCTTGGCCAAAGCGGCCATAAGCGGCGCAAGGTCATAGCGCGAGCCTAAGGACAGTTCCAGGGTCAAGCCCGCGCCTTCGTCGCGAAGTCTGGCCTTGAGCAGGTTTTTGCGCTTTTGGGCCTTGTCGGCCAGGGCGAAGAGCGCGCCGCCATCGGCCTTGGATAGGGTGTGGGGCATCTGGTTCTGATTAAGGAAGCCAGACACCAGAGCCTGCGCCGCCGCCATGCCCAGCTCTGGCAGGCTGAGCGAGGCTTCCAGGCTCAGGGCCTGGGGAAGCGCGGCGCTCGCGCTCAGCGCCATGGAGGCGGCCGCCGGCAGCGGCTCGCAGCCAGCGGCCTTAAGCAAAGCCGGATCCAGCGCTCCCCTGGACAGGAGGCGGTAGCAGCTGCGGCCCCAAGCGCCGGGCAGCCGCGCCAAGCCTTCCTTGGCCTTAAGGAAGCAATCCTCCAGCTGCCACAGCTCGTCCGCCAGGGCCGGGCTCAGCGCGAAAAGGCGTTGCGCTAGCCGCGCCGCGGCGTAGGCCGGCCCGGCCGAGCCAAGCTCGCGCGGCGTGTCCGCCATAATAAAGCTGACTGACGGGCGCTTCTTGCCCGCCATAATACCCGCGAGCTCGGCTATGGCGCTATGGGTGGCGCCGGCTATGGCGTGGCCGGTAAGGAAGGCGCGCTCCTGTGCGTCGTTGCAGGCGCCGCAGGCTATGCAAGAGCCGGGCTTACCCTCGTCGCCGAGGCAGGAAGCGCGCTCCCGCGAGGCTGCCGCGTCCTTGAAACGCGCATAGCGGAATTCCGGGCTCACGGCCGTGCGCACGAAACCGTAGGGGAAGGGATAGTCCGCCGCTTTCTCCCCAAGGAACTCCGGGGTCAAAGCCCCCTTATCCATGAGGAAGGACCGGGCGCAATCCCAGGCGCCCTTGCTTAAGCTCAGGTCATAGCCGTGGCCGCGCGCGGCTAGCTCCTTTAAAAGCCCGAAGCTGCCCTCCGGCGCGAGGGCCAGGCATTGGCTTAGGCAATATTCGTCGAAGCCCTCAGGCTGGCGGAACTCAAAGCCGCGCGCCTTAAGCTCGGCCGCCATGCGGCTTACTATGCGCTCATAAGGCGCCCGCTCAAGCAGGAGCCTCTCGTAGGCGAGGGGCGTGAAGGGCATGCGCACGAGCTCGCCGGCGGAGAAGAGCAGGGAGGGTTTGGTCCCCTGCGCCGCGAGTATGCCCGCTATGGCGTCAAGCTCGCGGCGGAAGGCTTCCAGGTCGTCGTCGTCTTCGAAGCCCGACAGGATATAGAAGAATTTGATCTCCCGCGCCTTGCGCGCCGCCAAGGCGCTTACCGTAGCCAAGAGCTCAGGCGCGCTCAGCTCCTTGTTGAAATAGTCGCGCGCCCGTTGGGACAGGCCTTCCACCCCTATGGTGTAGGAACGCTTGTCCGCGGCGAATTCCGCGTCTATGAGGCCCGGCGTGCCCGCCAGTATGTCCGCCCGCTGGCTCATGAAATTGACGCGATAGAAAACGCGGTTCAGTTCCGACAGAAGCCTCGCCACCTCGGCGTGGGTGTTGAAATTGTAGCTTCCTACTTCCAGGCTGTCGGCCCCGGTGGCTGCCTTGAGGCGCCTGTCTTCGGCGACGATAGCAGACAGGGGGCGCTCGCGGTAGGGCTTGCGTTCCCAGCCCTCAAAGCAGAAGGAGCAGAAGCCGGGGCAGCCCTGCGTTATCTCGATGCGCACCGTGGACGCCTCAGGCCCCGCAAGGACCGGGGGCGGGCTTTTCGGGTACGGATACTGGCCGTCCGGCGCGGCCTGGCCGTCCGGCGCCGCCTGGCGGACGCTAGCGCGCGCCTGGATGACCTGCCGCGCCCCCGATCCGCTCACCCGCTCGTGCGTAGGCCAGAAGCCCGCGAATTCGCCGGCCACCTCGCTCAAGGCGCGCTCTCGCTCGGCTCCCGAAGCCAGGGCGGCCGGCATGAGGGCCTTCGCGAGCCTGCCCGCGGCGCCTTCGGCCTCGCCGAAATAGACCGCGTCCACGAAGGAGTCTCCCCCGCCGCTACGCGGATCCTCATGCAAGGCGCCGCTGGCGAAGGCGTTTGAGCCCCCGAGTATGAGGAGGGGATACGGCCGGCCTTCCGCCTCGGCAGCGCGCGCGCGCCCATGCCGCGTGAGGGGCAGCCCCGATTCGGCGAGCAGGGGTAGCAGATTGATAAGCTCAAGGGTGTAGGCGTTGGATATGAGTATGAGGTCAAAGTCCCGCGCCCCCCGCGCGCTGGCCACGCCGTGCATGAGCGGCGCGCCGAGCTCCCTTAAGCGCTTGCGGTCCCGCGCCTGGGGCAGGAACGAAAAATCTATATACGCGCCGGGGAGCTCGTCGCGGAGCTCGCGGGCCAGAAACAGGTGCGGGCTCGAGCGCTCCACGTCGCGGAAGGGCGACAGGCGCGCGATAAGCGCCCGGAGGCTAGCGCCTTCCCAGCCTGGATTGGAAAAATCCCGTTCGCCATGGCAGAGGTACAAGGCCCTCTGGCTGAGCGAGGCGTTGGCGAGGGGGTCTTTAAGCGCGGCGAGCCGTTGATTCATCGTTAGGGGCAATCTAGCACGGGGGAGCCGCCCATGGTAAGCGCGGAAAAAGGGCTTAGCCGGCGTTGCCGCAGGCTAGCTCATCCATATGGCGCAGGCGGCGGGCCAGTTCCCGCGCGAGGTTCATGATTATCATGGCGAATACCTTGGGGTCGGCCTTATAGATATCGTGCAGGCAATGGTTGGATAGGTAGACGATGCGCGTAGGCACAAGGGCTCGTATGGAGGCCACCGCCGGGCGAACATCCAGCACCTCAACCTCGCCGAAGGCATCCCCCTCGCCAAGCTCAACGATGCGCCGGTCGCGCTTGGTCACTTCTACCCTGCCCTCCAGGATAAAGTGGATGCGCCCATTCGCTTCGCCCTCCGTAATGATGGCGTCGCCCGCCTCGTAGCTAGCGCCGCACAGATAGGGCTTAATGACGGCTACGTGCTCGGGGCCAAGGCCCCCAAAGAGCGCATACTCCTGTAATCGCGCTATATCCACCATGGTATACAATGTAAGCATCGCGCGGCCCATGCGCAAGCGCCGCGGAGCTTTTTCGGCGAGGCTGGCGCCTTGGCTTACGACAGGCTCCCTTGACAAAGGCAAGCCCCTGAATGACAGTGGAAGGCACATGGAAAAGAATGGCGAGCTCGTAGAAAACCCGCGGGAAAATTTGAGCTCACTCGTAGAAACCGCCTCCCTACTCATGGAAAAGAATCCCGAAGAAGGCTCGCGCTTAGCGTACCATGTCGTGGAGCGCGCCCGCGGCCCCGAGGAAGCGGCCGCCGCGATTGAAGCATGGCGACTCTTAGGCTTCGCCAAAATCGCGCAGGCGGACTATGAAGGCGCGCTTGAACTATTCCTGGAGGCTTCGGAAATCCTGGTCATTCGCTTTGGCATAGAGAAAAAGCCCTCGGCCTTCTTAAACGGCATGGGAAGCGCCTACCACCACCTGGGCTTATACGCCACGGCCGCCTCCTACCTGCAGGACGCCAAACGGGCGCTAAGCCCCGATATGTCGCCGCGAAGCAGGGCGTCCACCCTCAATAACCTTGGCTTGGTCTATTGCATACTCGGCGAGCGCAAGGCGGCCGAGGAGGAGCTCAGGGCGGCCCTGGAAGAATGCCAGGGCGCTACCCTAGCAGATTGCGTGCTTACCGTACGGGCCAACCTGGCCTCGGTGCTCATGGAGAACGGTTATCAGGATGAAGCCAAGGCGGAATACGAAGCCATCATCGCGGCCGCCGGGGATAGCGACGAGCAGGGCATACGCGCCATGGGCCTTGAAGGCCTCGCCTCCTGCCTTGCGCTCGAAGGGAGGCTCGACGAAGCCCTGACCCTTAACGACGAGGCCCTGCGCGCATTCAGGCGACTGGGGGCCGAGCGCGATCTGGCAGGCACGCTGGTGCAGCGCGCGAAGCTGCTCCTGCGGGCGGACAGGCACGAGGAAGCCCTGGAAGCGGCCAGGGTAAGCCTAGCCAGCCCCGCCGCCAAGGCGGCCCAGCTGCGGGCGCCGCTGCTCAGGGTACAAGCCCAAGCGCTAGAGGCCCTGGAGCTCTGGGAACAAGCCTGCCTAGCCTGGCGGGAGTTCGTCGAAGCGGACCCCAATGAAGCCCTGTCCAAGAGCCATAGCGAGCTCTTAGACCGTTCCCTGGACGAGCAGCGCATGGCCGCGGCTGCCCTGGAAACGCAATTGCGCCGAAAGGCGGAGGACATAGCCCGAGCCCAGGAGGCTATCATAGAGGTATTGGCCGGGGCGGCCGAGGCTAAGGATGACGTTACCGGCGAGCACGTATGGCGCTCGGCCCGCTACGTGGGCATATTGTCCATGGCGCTCATAGAAGCAGGCAAGTCCGGGCTCGATCAGGCCAAGGCCGAGCTCTTCGCCTCTACCGCCAGGCTGCACGATATAGGCAAGCTCGGCGTGCCTGACGCCATACTCCAGAAACCAGGCGCGCTCAGCCCAAAAGAGTGGCTCTCCATCAAGGAGCACCCGCTCATAGGCGAGCGCATTTTAGAGCGGGCATCCTGGAGGGACGTGGGAGCCGAATACGCCACGGCCGCCTTCGAGATAGTCGGGGCCCACCACGAGCGCTGGGACGGCACGGGCTACCCCCGGGGCCTAAAAGGCGCGGCCATACCCCTAGGCGGCCGCATCATGAGCGTTGCCGACGTATACGACGCCATGCGCTCAAAGCGCCCCTATAAAGAGGCGCTGTCGCATGAGGAAACGTTGGCCTTTATCCTGGAGCAGTCCGGCAGGCAGTTCGACCCGGAAGTATGCGCTGCCTTCGAGCGCTGCGCCGCCGATTTCGAGCGCATATTCAGCGCATACTAGATAAAGAGTAAAAGGCTCACGGCCATGACGGCCATGCCGGCGAAGAGCCCGCCTATGGCCAGGTGGTGCTCGCCGTATTCCCTGGCAGAGGGCAAAAGCTCGTCCACCGATATGTACACCATGATGCCGGCCACGCTGGCGAACAGGAAGCCGAACACCGCGTCATTGATAAACGGCCGCAGTATGGTATAGCCGATGAT
>JBFZES010000258.1:0-2954 GCA_041306725.1 Spirochaetaceae bacterium
ACGAAGCGATACCCTCGCTGAGCGCTCGGGCATCGCTTCTTGCGGCACCCGCCGCCCCTGGTACCCAAGCTTGGTTGAGACAACGCTCTCGGGGACGGGGCGGGCACGGCGCTGTGGGGCCAGGTGACCCGCCGCCGGTAATTCCATGCTTTCTGTATTCTCTGTCCCCTCCGTGCCCTCCGTGTGCTCCGTATTCTGCGTCCCTTCTGTGCTCTCTGTGCTCTCTGTGTGCCCCGTTTTCTTCGTGCCCTCTGTGTGCTCCGTGCATACATTCTTCCCTCGAAACTAGGCAAACTATCCTTAGAATTATTCAACACAGAGCTCATAGAGAGCACAGGGAAAAAACAAGCCCGACCTGCCTTGTAAGCTGACCATATGCCAACAGAAACTAAGAGCCGAGAGAAGCCGAGATCTGGAGCCCCCCGCTCTCCGTCCTCTCCGTGTTGTTAATGTAGCGCCTTTCATTCATGGAAATCTCGGCGGTAAAGAATCTTCGCTCTACCTTTTGCGTTTTAGGCTGTATTATACTAAACAGGCAGATTTTGCATTGGCAAAAAGGAAAACGAATGCGCCGACGGAAATCGTAAGGCGCTAGCGGCACAAAGTATACGGAGGCAAAGAATGAACGTCGGAAATTGCATGGCAAAGAATCCCATCACGGTCGCGGCGGATGTGACCATATCGGACGCGCAGGCGGTTATGAGGGCTAAGAAGATCCATAGGCTCCCGGTAACGGATGCCGCCGGCAAGCTCGTCGGCATAGTCACCGCCGCCGACCTCAATCACGCGTCGGCCCCGCCCGCGACTTCCTTGGACATTTACGAGCTTCACTATCTGATTTCCAAGCTCAAGGTGGAATCGGTCATGGCCAAGAAGCTCGTTACGGTAACGGAGGATCTGCCCATCGAGGAAGCCGCCAAGATTATGGACGATAACCGCATAGCGGGGCTGCCCGTGCTTCGGGATGGCAGGCTCGTGGGCATTATCACCGAATCGGACCTGTTCAGGCTATTCATAGGCATGTTCGGCGCAAGGCAGAAGGGCATACGCCTGAGCCTCCTGCTCCCCGAAAAGCAGGGAGAGCTAGCCGCGGTAGCCGGCGCCGTGGCCAAGGCCGGAGGCAACATCATATCGCTGGTTACCTTTGACGGCGAGGACGCGACCAACCATTATTGCACGCTAAAGGTGGAAGGCGTGCCCAAAGACGCTCTCATCGCCGCGGTAGCGCCCCTCGTTCAGAAGGTCGTCGACGCCCGGGAGGCTTAAGCCAGGGCTTCAGTCCCACCAGGTTTTGCCCGCGAAGTCTGGGCTGAAGGCGCTGGAGGCATGGCGTATGATCGATGCGCTTCGCAGGCCCGGCGCCAAGGGGGACAGGCGGTCGACGAGGGTGCGCAGGGTAAGCCCCGAGGCGCAGTCTTCGTCGAAGGCGAGAACCATGCCTTGGGTCCCCGCCTCCGCTATGACCCGCTCGTCTACGGAGGAAAGCACGGGTTCCGCGTCCTTCCGCTTGAACATGCTGAAACGCACGAACCAGAGGGGGCAGTCCAGGTATTCCGCCAGCAGGAGCCCCGGCATAATCGCGCCGTGGGCCGCCCCTACGGCAAGAGCAGGCCGGCAGGCCGCTGGATCGGCGCTTGGGGGAAAAGCCTTGAGCACGGCGGCCGCGAGAGCGCCTACGCGGGCAGGCTCCGAGGCGCGCCAGGTGTACTTGTCCCGCTTGGACGTATAGAGGAAATCCTTGATGGCCGGCGGCAGCCTGACGCTAAAGCTTTCCAGGGCCGCAGTAAAGCCGGGGGCCAGCCTGAGCGCGGCGCGGGCCAGCGCTATGCCGGTTCGGAAGAGCTCGAGGGCCTCTGCTTTGGTTTCGGGCAGATAGTTCACCACGCGCCCGGGCCTGCGGGTAAAGTCTATGTATTCGGTAGGGTGCACGATGAGCCCGAACTCCACGCATATGCGGTAGTTCAGGAGCACATTGATAATGGCCGGCGCTAGGAGATAGAGCTCCTGGGCCATGGCCCAGGCCTTCGCGTCTCCGGGGGCTTCATACGCGCGCAAGCCCTCCACGAGCCGGCTCACGCGGGCCAGGGCCTCCCCGTAGGGCAGCTCAAAGTCCATGCGCTCCGGCGGCTCGTCCCAGTCGGCGAAGAGGAAACTATCGATCATGCGCCAGGCAGCCCGCCTCTACGGGCAGATCCTGCTCGCGTATGATGCGGGAGGCGAGCTCCACGGCGTCGACGATCTGCTGGTAGCCCGTGCAGCGGCAAAGATTGCCGCGCAGGGCCTTGCGTATGGCCTCGCGGTCCGGGTTGGGCTCGCGCAAGAGCAGTGCGTAGGAGCTCATGACCATGCCGGGGGTGCAGAAGCCGCATTGCACGGCGCCCGAGTCTAAAAAGGCGCGCTGTATGGGATGGAGGCTGCCGTCGGGATACTCCATGCCCTCGATAGTGATAATCGACTTGCCCAGGTTCTTTTCCACGCTGCTGCGGCAGGAGCGCAGGGGCTTGCCGTCGACCACCACCGTGCAGGTACCGCAGAGCCCCTGCTCGCAGCCGTTCTTGGTGCCGCGCAGGAAGCGCTTCTCCCGCAGGTAGCGCATAAGGGTCATGCCCAGTTCCTCGTCGCTAGGCTCAAAAAGCGCGCCGTTTATCGTTAGCGTGTTCATGCAAGGTCCTCCGGGTTGAGCTTGATGGGCAGGCTCTTTGCCCGTATGCCCGTGGCGTTGTATACGGCGTTGGCTATGGCGGGAGCCAGGAGCTCGATGGCGGGCTCGCCTATGCCCTTGGCGCCGGTGAGCGAGGCAGGGTCGTGGTTCTCCACGATTATGCCGGTCATGGGAGGCAGGTCGGTGCTGCGCGGCAGGGCGTAGCCGTCGAAATTATGGGCCACGGGCTTGCCCTCTTCAAGCTTGAAGTCCTCCATCAGCGCCATGCCTACCGCCTGGGTAATGCCGCCGT
>JBFZES010000259.1:0-4413 GCA_041306725.1 Spirochaetaceae bacterium
GATTCGAATACCTGATGATGGCCCTCCGCTGCGCGCGGGGGCTTGATAGGCAAGCCTACCGGTCATTCTTCGGCGAGCCGCCGGAAAAGCTTTTCGGCGCGGCCCTCGCATCCTTTCCCGCGCTCATAGAAGAGAACGAAGACGGCTATAGACCGAGCGAGCGCGGCATGGATACACTCAACCAGGTGCTAATGGCCTGCCTAAACGCCAAGGACACGAGGAAAGCGAGCGCATGACCGTCTTATCGATACAGTCGCACGTAGTGTGCGGGCACGTAGGCAACCGCTCGGCGGTGTTCCCCCTGGAGCGCATGGGCCACGAAGTGTGGCCTTTGAATACCGTGCAGTACTCAAGCCATACCGGCAAGCCAGGCTGGCGCGGCGAAAGCTTCGGCGCGGAGCACCTGAAGGAGATATTGACGGCCATGCAGGCCGCAGGCGCTTTAAAGCGCTGTTCGGCCGTGCTCTCAGGGTATATAGGCGACGCCGCTACGGGCAGGGTCATAGCGCAGGCGGTTAGCGCCGTCAAGGAAGCCAATCCCGACGCCCTGTATTGCTGCGACCCGGTAATGGGCGACAAGCCCGACGGCTTCTACGTGAGGCCGGACGTGCCCGGCTTCTTCGCGCGGGAAGCCTGCGCCTTGGCCGACATCGTTACCCCCAACCAATTCGAGGCCGAAGTGTTAAGCGGCATGATTTTTAGGGGAGGGGACGACGCGGCGCGCATCGCCTCGGCCATACATGAGCTGGGGCCAACGATAGTTTTAATAACGAGCTACGTCCATGGCCAGTCCGACGGGAGCGTGGGCTACTACCTGAGCTGTCCCTCCGGCCGCTTCCGGCTCTTAACCCCGCGGCTGCCCTTTCCCAGGCCGCCAAAGGGCTCAGGTGACCTCCTGAGCGCCTTATTCCTCGGCAATTACCTGGGCTCGGGCGACGCGGTGGGCGCGCTGGAACGGGCTTCGTCCTCGCTCTACGCGATACTAGAGGCCACGCTGGCATCCGGCGACGACAACCTCGCCATAGTGGGGGCTCAGGCCGCCATAGCCGAGCCCCCGGCGCGCTTTAAGGCCAGCGGCTTTATTTCTTCTTAGGAATAACGGGCACGAAACCTGAGGGATTAGGCAATACGAGGCCGGCAGGCAGGTCGGCGGGGCCGGAACTGAGCCAGGTCTGATTCCTCCCGAGCAGGCCGCCCGTGCCCTTGAGCGAGCCGCGCACGATGAGCTTTGAGCCGTCCTGCTTGATGGTGCAGTCATATACTTTGCCGTCTTCGGGGTCGATGATCGAGCCTTCCAGTCCTTGCCCTTGGCCTGCAGCTCATACACGAAGTCGAGGCCGCAGAAGGGGGGATCGCCCGCCAAGGCATCGGCCTTGTCCTTGCGCACGGCTATGGTGTCCTTGATCGCGCCGGTGTTCTTGTCGATGGTAGCCATCATGCGGCCGTAGAGCTTGCCGCCGTTCGTGTAGAGCATGACGATGGCGGTGGGGCTGTTGGTCTTGTCGTCGATAATTTTCCAAAGTCCCTCTATGCTTTGGGCAAAGGCCGACGCGACGCCCAGCGCTACGAGCAGAAGGCAGGCTAAGGCTACGGTTTTCACGTTTCTCATGCGAACTCCTTGGAATGCGATTTCCGCATTAGTATAGGCGAGCCGACGGAAAAAGCCAGAGGAAATTGCACAAGTATGAGCGTAAGGGCAGGGCTTACACGAAGAAATCGTAGCGCGATCTGCGCGAATCGGCCTTGTTCTTCTTAAATCCTATATTGAAGCGCTTTTCGGCCGCGACCGAACTCGGCGGACCATGGGCGGGCAACACGATGCAATCATCCGCCAGGGTAAGAACCTTCTGGCTCAGCTGGCTGCGCAGGAGGCTATTGCTGTATTGGCTCATGGTGCTGCCTATGAGGCCCGAGTAGAGCGTGTCTCCGGTAAAGAGCAGCTTGTCGAGCGCGAACACGATGGAGTCGGCGCTGTGGCCGGGTACCGATAGCACGCGCAGCGCCATGCCGCAGGTGCTGAACTCATCGCCGTCATGCACGATCGTGCAGGCTACGCCGGCTATTTCCGTATTGCTCGAAAAGACCTTGGCGTCGTAAATCTTGAGCAGGGTGGGGAGGCCCGCTATATGATGCGCATGGTTGTGGGTTATCAGCACCGACTTGATGTCGTAGCCTTTGGCCTCTATGAACTGCAAGAGGCCTATGGTAAACACCGCGGGGTCCACGAGCAGGGCCTCGCCGGTTTCGTCGTTGCCGACGAGGTACACATTGGCGAAGCCGTACAGCGAGTAGTGGAAGAATACCGTCATTATTCCGCCGCCCCCGTGTCGCGTATGGCTTCCTGCACGTTGGAATACTTCCATGATACGTTTTTTTCCTTTATGCGCAGGAAATAGGCGTTTTTCATATTGCAGTCCACGAAGTCGGTGCCGTCGAATTCGGCCAGTATGAAGCGGCTGTTGTAGAGGTTCGAGAAATTAAAGGTGCAGGAGCGCGCCTTGATGCCGTCGAAGTTATTGTGGATAAGCTCTGAATTCTCGAAGGAGGCGTTAAGGAACTTCGTGCCGGCGAAGGAACAGAACTGCGCGTCTATGCCGGAAAAATCGCAGGAGTCGGCCTCGCAGAAATCGAAAAAGCTCATCCTGAAGGTGCTTCCCGCGAAGGTAACGTTCTTAAGCGACGCGCCGGAGAAGGAGCACGCGTAAAAGCGCTTGGACGATAAATCCACGCCTTCCAGGCGTAGGCCAGCCATGTTAAGGCTTCTTACGCTTTCCTCGCCCGCTATGCGCTTGAGCAGCGATTCGGTGTACGCAGGCAAGGCCGGATGATGCTGCGCGCAAAAAGAAGCGTCGCTTAAGGCAGTAGCCTGACAGCCCTGGCTCTCGCATGGCTTGAATATGAACACCCGCCTGCCTCCATGGCCCTAACTGTAATGATTAGCGCGGCGCTATACAAGACGGCTTGCTTAGCGCCCCGCTCTTAACGTATTCTACGCGTAGAAACAATAGGGGAGTCCAAGGTATGGCTACGCCAGGCTTCGCGCCGTTCATATGGGAAACGCATGGCATACACGCGGGCACGAACGCGGATCACGTAAAGCATGGCGTCGATAGCCTCGACGAGGTGGCTCTTGAGGCTATCCGCCGGGGCTACCCATCCGTAAGCTTCATCATTCATACGCCCCGCCTCACCGGCGTGCGCTATCAGTCCGAACGCAATACGGACATTAAGTTCATACGGGGCGACCGGGCGTATACCGAATACCCGGAGCTCATGCGCTCCCTGCGCGCGCGCTATGCCGGGATGCTGGATATACGCTACGGCATAGAGCTCGAATGGCAGGGCAGCGGCTTAGGGCTCCAGTGGAACAGCTCAAAGGTGTTCCAGTGCAGGGACGCCGATTTCATCATAGGCAGCGTGCATTTTTCCCGCGAAGGGCTGCCGTACGACGGCTCAAAGGAGGAAGCCGATGAGCTCTTGGCGCTGCGCGGGGGAGCGGAAGGCTATTGGCTGGGCTATCTGGATGAGATGATAGAGATGGTCGATCAATACCGCGACCTTATCCACGTCGTCGGGCACCTGGACCTGCCCAAGCTGCACGTGCCGCTGCCGGCGGGCCTTACGGAGCTCGATGAATCGTCGAGCCTAGCGGCGCGGAAAATGGCCATGCTCCTTGAGCTCATCGGCGATACAAACCTCGCCCTGGACCTTAACCTTGCCGGGCTTCGCAAGGGCTGCGGACTCTATCCGCATCCCGCCATACTCAAGAGGGCGCAGGCCTTGGGCATAGCCCTGACTATGGGCAGCGACGCGCACGCGCCCGACGAGCTGGGCTGCGGCTATGCCCAGGGCATAGAAGCGGCCCGCGAGGCGGGCTATTCCTCATACCTGAGCTTCTCAAAGGCATAGCAGAGAAACGGCCATTGGCTGCGGACGCAAGCCTCGATGCCTCGTTCGGTCTATTAAACTTGGGTACCCTCATGCTCGGGCAGCGTTTCTCGATGGGAGGGCGAGGCGCGGCGTCCCGCTTCTCTTTCGGCGGGCGCTACCGCGCGCTAGGGGCGACCTTTAAGGGCTCCGTGTCCTTAGGGGACTTCGACGCCATACGGGTGCGCCGGGCGGGCAAGTCCATAACGCTGGGCTATGAGGCGCCGCCGCCGAGCGCGGGGCCTAAGCGCTATCTGTACTCGCGGCACCAGGATAAACCCGGCACCCTGGCCATACTGCTCAATACGATGGCCTCTGAGCTTATCAACGTGGATACGGCTTACCTGGAGCCCCTGCATGACGGGACGGCCTGCGCCTACCTGACGGTAAGCGCGGAGAGCGACGCCCTGTCCAGCGCCATAGACTTCGTGCGGGGCACGGCCGGCGACCGCTTCCTTGAGCTGGCGCTGCTCGAAGATGAGGCCT
>JBFZES010000260.1:0-10534 GCA_041306725.1 Spirochaetaceae bacterium
TTGAGGCTCCATAGCCGGGCGGCGGCCAAGCCAAGGGCGAAGCCCGCCAGGTCGGCCAGGGCGTCCGCTGCATCCGCGCCGCGGCCGGGTATGCCGCTCTGGGCCAGCTCGGTGCCCAGGGCCAGCGCCAGGGCGGCCATGCAAGCGAAGAGCGCCTTGCCGCCCCTGAAGGGGCGCAGATCCTTGGCAAAGGCAAGGGCAAGCAGGCCGAACATGCCCGCGTGCGCGAGCTTATCCAGGCCCGGCAGCAAGGGCTGGCCGGAACCCTTTGGCAGCGGTGCCAGGGTGAGCATGAGTATAAGGCTTATGGCCGATACGCTGGCCCAGGGCGATCTTCGCGCGCTCACGGCGCGCCTTCTACGCCGGCCTTGGCGGCGCGGGCGGCCGCCGCCTGTATGGCCGCCGCCGTATCTCCGCTGAGCGCGGCCATCTTAGCCAAATAGGCGGGCTCGGCCTCGGCCACGGCCCTGAGCGAGCCGAAGGCGTCCATGATCTTGCGCGCCTTGCCTGGCCCCACGCCTTTTACCGCCTCGAGTATGGGAAAGCCCAAGGCCTTGCCCCGCAGCTTCTGGTTCATGCCGGTGGCGAAGCGGTGGGCTTCGTCCCGCACGGCAACGACCAGGCGAAGGCCCGGCGAGTCCTTGGGGAGGGTAACGGGGGCATGCGAGCCCGCCGGCCACAGCTCCTCGTTTTCCTTGGCCAGGCCCACGACCGGCAAGTCTATGCCCAAGGCCTCGATTATGCCAAGCGCCGCGCTTACCTGGCCCCTGCCGCCGTCTATCAGCAGCAGGTCGGGAAGCTCGGCCTCGTCGTTAGCCAGGCGCGTGAAATGCCTGGCCACCGCCTCGCGCATAGCCGCGAAATCGTCTATGCCTCCCTCAAGGCTCCGTATCTTGAATATGCGGTAGGATTTCTTCTCCGGCGCGCCGTTGCGGAAGGCCACGAGGCTCGCCACGGTATGCTTGCCGGATAGCTGGGCTATATCGAAGCCGTGTATGAGCTCGGGCAGGGACTCGAGGCCGAGCGCCTTTCTTAGGTGCTCAAGCGCCTCGAGGTCGCCCGCCTCCCGCCGGCGCTTGACTATGTCTTCGCGCGCGTTATGGTAGGCCATGGCCATGGCCGCCTCATGCCTGCGCTCCGCGGGGCTTGCCAGGCTGAAGTCCGCGCCTAGCCTCGTCCGCAGGTAGGCCGCGGCCAATTCCTGGCCCGCCGGGTCGCGCAGGTAGAGCTCCGGGGGCGGTAGGCGGCGCTCGTCATAGTACTTGGTAAGGAATTCCGAGGCCGCTTCCGCCTCGGTGCCGAAGCTGCGCTCGCGGAAGAGGTCCCTGCCGACGAGCTTCCCGCCCCGGGTCTGGAACACGACGAAGCTGATGAGGCTGCCGTCCGCGTACCAGGCCAGGTAATCGCGGTCCCCCTGGGCGAAGTCCACGGTGCCCGTGTCGCCCCGGAACGCATCTATGGCCGCTATCGTGTCGCGCAGGCCGGCCGCCTTCTCGAATTCCATGGCTAGGGAAGCGGCCTCCATGTCGCTTCTGAGCCTGCCTAACAGGGTTTCGCTTTCGCCGGCGAGCAGGGCGGCCACGCGCTCCACCTGCTCCATATACTCCTCGCGGCTCGTCTTGCCCGCGCAGGGCGCCGAGCAGCGCCCTATGTGGTAGTACATGCAGGGCGTTTCGCGCTTGCGCATGATACGGCAGCGGCGCAGCGGAAAGAGCCTGCGTATGAGGTCCAGGTAGCGGTCTATGATGTCCGCGCTCGGATAAGGCCCGAAATAGCGGCTGCCGTCGTCGACGATACGCCTCGTCCTGAATACCCGGGGGAATTCCTCGTTGGTTATGCGTATGGAGGGATAGGTCTTGCCGTCTTTAAGGTTGACGTTGTAACGGGGCTCATGCCGCTTGATCAGGTTGTTTTCCAGGAGCAGGGCGTCATATTCGCTGCCCGTGAGTATCCATTCGAGGCTGGCGGCCTTTGTTACGAGGAGCCTGGTCTTCGCGTCCCGTTTTCCCGTAAAATAGGAAGAGAGCCGGTCTTTAAGCGATTTAGCCTTGCCAATATACAGGGGAACGCCGTCTAAAGAGCGCCAAATGTACACGCCGGGGCTTTGAGGGGCTTTTTTAGCGCTTTCTCGCGGACTTAAGGAGGCCGTACTGTTGTTGTCGTCCATAATGTTCGATAATAAGATATACAAGACTTGGCCGAAAGTCAGTCAGTCGAGGCTGTACTATATTTTTCCGAAGGGGCTTTGCGCCATGACATCGTCGGTTTTTTCATCGAAGGCTCTGCGAATAGCCAGCCTTGGCGCGGCTCTGGCCCTTGGCTTAGCCTGGGGTCCAGCCCTTCACGCGCAGGCTACGGCTACGCGCGAGCTGGCCATAGACGCATCGAGCCTGTCCCCCTCCTCTCCCGAGCAGTGGCGCTTAAGCGGCGTCGTTACGCTGCCCGGCGCCGCAGGCGGGCTGGACCTGGCCCTTGACCCGAGCTTTGCCGCCTACGGGTCCTCCGACCCTGGCGCGGCCGTTCCCGACCTGTATCTGTCCTTCGACGGCGCCCTGCCCGAGGACGCCGCCGCCCGCTGGACGGTAAAGGCCGAAGGCCCTTATCGCGCCTCGAGCGCGGATGAAGCCCGCTTCGGGAAGGGTTCCGGCGTATTCCGCGCCCCAAGCACTAAGCTTACGCTCAGCCCCGTCCGCAGCGAGCTGCTTGAGCCCGGCCAGCTCGGCGGTGATTTTAGCCTTGAATTCTGGCTGCGCCCCACGAAGGCGGAGAACGGCGAGATTATCCTCCTGTGGAAATCGTCGCAGCTTTCGGGCAAAGCCATGCTTGCCCAGCAGCTTACCGCCCTCGTGCAGCGCAATCGCATGAGCTTCGGCTTCCTTAATTTCTTCGCGAACCCGACGGGCAAGGGAACCGCCTTCAGCCTCCAAGGCAGCTCGGTACTGGTGCCGGGGCGTTGGGCGCATCACCTGCTGCGCTACGATTCCGCGACGGGCCTTCTTGAGTACCTCATGGACGGCAAGCCCGAAGCCATTAGCTATACGACCGCTACGGGGCGCCAGGGCGGCACCGTATTCCTGCCCCTGCCCGGTTCCGCGGGCAGGCTGGAACTGGCTCCCAATTATACCGGCTTCCTTGACGAGTTCAGGCTGAGCGAGGGATGGATAGAACGGCCGAAACTGGCCCGCTACGAAGCGTCTGGCGGACGCGCCGTATCCCCAATCTTTGACCTTGGGGCGGCCAATTCGGCCATAACGCGTATCGACATCCAGGCTATAGAGCCCGGCGAGTCCGCCATCCATTGGTCCTTCCGCGCCGCCGACAGCTCGGCCGCGTGGCGCGACGAGGAACCCGCTTGGACAGCCTTCAAGCCGGGCGGCGACGCGCTTGGGCCGGACGGCAAGCCGGCGCTCGGCCGCTACGTCCAGATCCGCGCGGAGCTCTACCCCGACGCGTCGGGCGAACGCAGCCCGCGCGTCGCCGCTATGCGCATACGCTACGAGCCTGACCTGCCACCGCCTCCTCCGGCCAAGATACTCCTGACGCCGGTGGACGGCGCCATACGCGTCGATTGGTCCCCGGTGGTGGAATCCGACCTCCAAGGCTATGTGCTATACTATGGCCACGCTTCAAGGGAATATTTCGGCGAAGGCGCGCTGCAGGGCCCCAGCCCCATTTGGGTGCCTGGCCGGGACAGCACGAGCTTCACGCTTAAGGGCCTACGGAACGGCGCCTTATATTTCATCGCCGTTGCGGCCTATGACGGCGCTTCGCCGCCCCATGTGGGCGAATTCTCCCGCGAAGCGAGCGCCCGACCATCGAGGGTATCGAAATGAACGAACGCAGCACGCAGTCAGACGCCCTCGCGCGGGCACGCAATGCCCTCCAGCTCAGGGACTTCGATACCGCCGAGCGCTACGCGAGGAAGGTGCTCCTCGAAGAGCCCACGAGCCGCGACGCCCGCCTGATACTGGGAACGGTGTACCTGCGCAGCGACAGGCCGCAGGACGCGCTCGCCGCCTTTTCCAGCTCCGTGGAAGCGAACGCAAAGGACGTGCGCGCGCTCGAGGGCATGGCCTTAGCCTATCTGCGCCTGGGCAAGCCCTCGGACGCTCTATCCGCGCTCGAGCACGCCATCGACTATGAGCCGGGCGACGCCGAGCTCATGTTCAACCTGGGCAACGCCCATAAGGCGCTGAACGGGCTGCGCGCGGCGGAGATGGCCTTTTCCAAGGCTATCGAGCTGGATAGCCACCATGTCATCGCGTACAACAACCTGGGCAATACCTACTTAGCCATGGGGGACCCCGCCAAAGCCGTGCAGATATTCTGGCGCGGCCTCGTGGTGGACCCCAATTATCCGTCGTTCCATTATAATCTCGGCGTAGCCTATGAAGCGCTCGGCAAAAGCGATGACGCACTGCGCGAGTACGACGCGGCGGTAAAGGGCCGCCCTGGCTGGATAGAGGCCATGGTGCGCTACGGCTCATGCCTCGCCAAGCAGGGCGAGCACAAGCGCGCCATCGACCTGTTCTCACAGGTCATAGCCATAGACCCGCTCAACGCGCCCGCCCGCAACGGCATAGGCCTATCCTACGCCGAGGAAGGCCAGCCCGACGAGGCCATACGCTGGTTCCGCAAGGCCCTCGAGGCCGACCCGAGCTTCCTCGGCGCGGCGGTCAACATACAGGACGTGCTGGAGAAGACCGGCCGCTACGCGGAAGCCGTCGACGAGATCAAGGCCCTCGTGGAGCTTATGCCCGATAACGACGGGCTGCGCGTGCAGCTGGCCAAGCTCTACCGGGTGCTGGGGCACTTGGACCAGGCCATGAGCACGGTAAGCGACGTGCTGCGGCGCTCGCCCAACAACATAGAGGCCCTCAAGCTCTATGGCGCCCTCCTGCAAGCCACCGGCCGCGGCGACAAGGCGCGGGACGTGTACCGCAAGCTCGTTCGCCTCGATCCAAAGCAGGTGGGCTTCAGGGTGGAGCTCGCGCGCATGCACCGCGAGAGCGGCGAATTCGACGCGGCCATAGCCGAGCTTGAGAGCTACCTCGTTTCCCGGCCCAAGGACCACGTGGCCCGCATAGAGCTCGCGCGCGCCTACGGCGACAAGGGCGACTGGGCCCATGCGGCGCAGATACTCAAGGAAGTCCTCCATGACAGGCCGGAGGACGCCGAGGCCATGCTTGAGCTGTCCGTGGCCTACCAATCCATGGGCGACAAGCAATCCGCGGTCGAATTGGCCGGCAAGCTCGTCAACTTGCGCGGCGCGCGCGGCCGCAACGAGGACATAGACGGGCTTGAGGATTCCATCCATACCTACGAGCAGGCGGTAAAGGCCTATTCCAACGATATGCACGACGCCTGGGAGCGTAATATAGCGGTGCTGCGCGAATCGCTGCGCGGTAGCGCGGAGCGGGACGGCGGGGCCGCGGATCATGGCCTGGACGCCGAAACCGAGGCCTTGCTCAACCTGATGAGCCCCGAGGCCATAGCGGTGGACGAGCAGGAGGAGATACTCTTCCTCGACGAACGGGAAGAGCCCCTCGATAACGACGAGCTTCCCGAGGACTTCTTCGGCGAGGAGGAAGACGAGCGCCCGGAACTCGACGAACTCCTCATAGGCGAGGATCTCTATGGCGACGCGCCGGGCGGCGGCGGGTCGGGCGACGCGGGCAGGCCTGGGCAGGACAATGAGCCCGCGCGGCCGGCGAACGCCCAGGAAGCTCAACAACAGCCGCAGCAGCAGCCCCAAGCGCCGCAGATGCCGCAGCAGCAAATGCCGCAGCAAATGCCTCAACAGATGCCTCAACAGATGCCCCAGCAGATGCAGCAGCAAGTCCCTCAGCAAATGCCCCAGCAGATGCCGCAACAGATGCAACCTCAGATGCCGCAACAGATGCCTCAGCAGATGCAGCCGCAGATGCCCCCTCCATCCTTTCCTTCCTACCCCCCTTATCCTCCCTACCCGGAGCGGAAGCCGAAGCCAAAGAAAGACAAGCTTCCCCCGCTTGAGCCTTTGGCGCTGTCCCAGCCGGAACCCGAAGAAGCCTTTGAGCCTGAGCCGGAACCCGCGCCGGTGCCTGAACAGGATGAAGCCCTCGACGCTGGCGACGGGGACTTAGGCGATGAGCCGCCGGCGGACGAGGCTCCCGAAGCGGAAGACGAACCCGATACCGAGCCGGCGGCCGACGAAGAGCCGCCCGAGCCGGTCCTTGAGCCCGAGCCCGAGCCTGAGCCCGAGCCGGAAACGCTCGAGGAGCTTCCGGGCGATGAGGGCAGCGGCGAGGACCTCGCCGAGGAAGAAGCGCCGGAATACGTGGAAGACGTGGGTTTCGACGACGAGGATATATGGGCCGATCCTGAAGAGCTAGAGGAACCCGAAGGTATCGAGTCGCCGGAGCCTGAATCGCCTTTCGAGCCAGAGCCCCAGCCTGAAGCGGAGGAAGAACCGGGCAAACCTACCGCGCCCCCGCGCGAAGATAAATACATAGACCCCTTCGGGCCTGAGGCGGCCAAGCTCTTCGTCTACCTGAAGGATTTAAGCAAAAGCCTTCCTGGCGAGAAACAGAAAGCCATGGCTGAAAGCGGCATCGAGGCGAAGCTGGACGGCCTTATAGAATTCTCGAGCGCGAATAAGCAGACAGACGGCATACCGAGCGAAATCTACGGCGTGCCCGTATCGCCGCGGCTTGCCAAGCTCATAACGTTCATGCGCCAGGAGAAGATTCATGGGAAGCAGTGACAGCATACGCAAGGTTAAAGACTATATAGGCACCATGCCGAGCCTTCCCACGACCGTATCCAAGGTGCTAGAGGTATGCAATAGCCCGAAAACGAGCCCGGTAGACCTCGACCGCGTCATATCCCTCGACCCGGTGCTCATGGGCAAGGTGCTCAAGCTCATCAACTCGGCCTATTATGGTCTGCAGAACCAGGTGACGAGCCTGGTGCGCGCCATCATCATGCTGGGCGTCAATACCGTTAAGAACCTCGCGCTGAGCACGGCGGTATTGGACCGCTTCGCCGACAAGGCGGGCTTCCGCGCCCTCAATATGGAGGGCTTCTGGCGCCACTCGCTCTGCGTGGGCGTCGTGGCCAAGCTCATTGCCAAGAAGAAGGGCGTAGAGGCCCAAAGGCTCGACGAATTCTTCGCCGCGGGGCTGCTCCATGATATAGGCAAGATACCTATGAATAACGTGCTGTCGGATGAGTACGTGCGTTCCATGGGCCTGGCCGACCGGGAGCGCATACCCCTGTACCTCGCCGAGCGCAGGTCCATAGACTTAGACCACGCCGAGACGGGGGCCATGATAGCCGATGCCTGGCATTTGGATGGCCCCATAGCAGATGCCATACGTTTCCACCACGCCCTGCATCTCTACGAGGGCAAGAATGAGGATATAGTCATGGCGGTGATCGTGGCCGATTATTACGCGAACCGCGAAAGCATAGGATTCTCGGGTTGCCTCTACCCGGAAAAGCTGCCCCCTGAGCTCTTCGAGCGCTTAGGGGTGCCCAAGGTATGGCTTGAGGATATAGACGCGGCCGTATCGGCCGAGATAGAAAAAGCGTCCGTGTTCCTGAAGATACGCAACTAGGCCTAAGGGCCGGCGTAAGAAAGGCAGCAGATATGTTTAGCGTGCGCATTTGGGGCGATCGCGGCTCTATGCCCGTGCCCGGCCCCGACACGGTGGTGTTCGGAGGCAATACCTCCTGCCTCGAGCTACGCTGCGGTTCCCGCATTATCATTATAGACGCCGGATCGGGCATACGCGGGCTCGGCGATTGGCTCGTGCGCAATGAGCTTAAGAACGGCCCCATAAGCGCGGACGTGTTCATCACGCACACCCATTGGGACCATATCATGGGCTTTCCTATGTTTACGCCCATTTACGTGCCCGGAACGAAGCTCTGCATACGCGGCCCCGTGAATTTCGAGGATGAGACCTTGGAACAGATCATAGGCGCGCAGCTGTCCTATCGCTATTGGCCGGTGAGGCAGGACGAGCTGGCGGCCAAGATACGCTACGAGAGCCTAAAGGAGACCGAGCTGGATCTTGGCGACGGCATAATCATAAGGACCAAGTACCTGAATCATCCCGTGCTTTGCCTTGGCTACCGCGTGGAGTACGAGGGCAAGGCTTTCGTAACCGCGTATGACCACGAACCCTTCATCAATCTCTTTCCCACCGACCCTACGGATCCCGATTACGACGCGGCCGTGGCCGAAGAGGGCGATAAGGCCGCCCGCGAGGAAAATGCGCGCATTGAGGCCTTCTTTAAAGGCGCCGACCTCCTTATCCACGATACCCAGTATACGGCCAAGGAATATAAGGCGGGCAAGCAGGGCTGGGGGCATTCGTCCTATGAGTACGCCATAAACGCCGCCAACAGGGCGGGAGCCAAGCGCTTATTGCTTTTCCACCACGACCCGAACAGGACCGATACCGAACTGCAGGAGCTGGAGCTTTTTTACCAGGGCAAATTGCGCGGCAAGACCGCTATGTCCGTGGATGTTTCCAGAGAAGGCATGCTCGTGCAGCTGGCCTAAGGCCGCGCTTGACAGCGGAGAGCCTTGCGGCCACAATGCCCCGGCAATGAATGAAGCGAGCGATCAGCCTTTACGGGTATTCAAGAGCATAGGCCGCGGGGCGGGCAAGGGCCTCGCCGGCGCTTTGCTCCTGGCCATATCCGCCTTTAGCGCCCACGCGCTTATCAGCTTTGGCCGCCTCAGCGGGCTCGTCGAGCAGATTACGCTCATCATCGATCCGGTGGCGGCCATGGCGGGCCTCCCCGGCGAAGCGCTTTTTATATTCGGCCTGTCTATCTTCTTTAATTTTTACGCCGCTTTAGGAGGCCTGGCCGCCCTTGGCCTTGGCATACGCGATACGACCATCATAGCCCTCATGTGCCTCCTGGCCCATAATCTGGCCTATGAATCCGCCCTCATGAAGAGGACCGGCTCCGCGGCCACGAAGATGCTCTTTATGCGCATAGGCTGGGCGATCGCGGCGGGCTGGCTTATGAGCCTGCTCCTGCCGTCGGATATGGGCGTTGCCGTCCTGCCGGCTATAGACCTGGCGCTTCCCCTCGTGGACTTCGCTCAGGCCTGGATGGCTCAAACCGGCCTCCTCATAGGGGTTATGGCCATATTGCTGCTGCTGTTACGGATCATGCGCGCGCTGCTGGAGGAATTCGGCATCGTCGCCTACCTCTCCCGCGTCGTCGCGCCATTCTTAAAGATCTTCGGCCTGCCCTCCCGCGAGGGCCTTCCCTGGCTGCTCGCGGCGCTCAGCGACTATAAGGCGGCCTGTAAGCTCATGGACGCGCGCATTAAAGACGGCGCCATGAAGAAGCAGGAAGCGGATCTCTTCAATCACCATGCGGCATTATGCCACGGCATGCTGGAGGACAGCGCGCTGGCCATGATACTGGGCCTGTCGCTCTTTTGGCTCCTCGTGCCCCGCCTTGCCATAGCCTTGGTAGTGGTATGGGTGGAGCGCGTCCGCAGGCACCGCTTCCGCCGCTCCTTCCGCGTAGGCACCGCCTAAGGGCAGCTTCGGCAAGCCTGCAGGCCTATAAGCCTATAAGGCTGTAAGCCTGCGCCTCTCGGCGCTCAGCCTGCCCTGGCCCGTTGAGCCGCCTGGTTCTTGCCTATATGCCCTGAAACAGGAGCCAGGAGGCGACGCTCGCCACGCTGGCGCTTAGGCCTAAGGCCTCAAGCGCGGCCATAAGGACGGCGCCCGCCATGAGGGCTATGCGCCACCACCGGATAAGGGGCTTCCTGCGCCAGAGTGCTATGAGGACTATAAACGAAGCCAGGAGCAGCCAGAGCACCGTTCCCGCGGCCGCCGCGCCCGCTGGATTAGCCGAAGCGAACGATGCCAGGCGCATGCCCCAGCGCGCGAAGAGGCCGTTGAGGGCCGTCAGGCGGCCAAGGGCCATGGCCAGTCCCAGGGCTACCAGGAGCAGGCCGGAGGCGATGCGCAGTTCCCTCCCGCGCCTCTTGAACCAGGCCATCAGCGGCGAAAGGCGCTCAAAGAAGAGCCCCGCAAGCAGGAAGGGCAGGGCTAGGCCCAGGGAATAGCTTGAGAGGAGCATGACGGCTTCGGCCGCCCTGCCGCTGCGGGCAGCCACGATGAGTATGGAAGCCAGTATAGGGCCTATGCAGGGCGTCCAGCCCGCGCCGAAGGCCATGCCCACGAGGAAGGACCCCGCCGCGCCTGCGGGCCTTGCGCTGAGCTGGGCGCGCGCTTCCCGGTTAAAAACCTTAATGAAGTCGAAGATCATATTGAGGCCGAAGAGCGTTATGACCGAACCCGCCGCGAGGCTCACCCAGCGGGCGGCCTTGCCGGCGAAGAGCATGCCGCCGCCGGAGAATATCAAGCCGAGGGCTACGAACACCGCGCTGAAGCCCAACACGAAGAACAAGGTGCGGTAGAAGACGCTGGCGCGGGCATTGCCCTCCCTGAGCTCGCTCGCGCTCTTGCCGCTTATGAAGGAGAGATAGCCGGGTATGAGGGGCAGCACG
>JBFZES010000261.1:0-3009 GCA_041306725.1 Spirochaetaceae bacterium
GGCAGAGGAGCCGTAAGCGTATAGGATGTCCGACGGCCTTAAGCTTTTTCGCGTACTCGGTCAAGAGCTCGTCCGCGCAGGGAACCTTGGTATTCATAGCCGCCATAGTAGCAGATGACCGTTATCTTTTCAACAGCCTATTTATTTCCCTATCTGTCCGGCTTTTTAGGTATACATCCAGCTTTTCAAGGTCTTTCTTCGCCATGCCCTCGAATTTGAACGCCATAATCGCGCCATTGCGCACGATACGGGAGGGGCAGGCTAGGATTTCGCGGTCAACCCGAAGCGATCCATCCTGGATGACCATATCCGGCTCAAGGTCGGCGACCAGGGCCGGGTAATCGGCTATAAACGAAAGCCCGGTGAGCGATATCGTCTCTATGCGGCCGGAAATGGTAGCCATGCTCTGAGGGTGGCCAAAGGCGAAGTCCAGCCTATCCCATTCGCCTGGCTCCAGGCGGTCGGAGGCCCGCGATTCGTCGAGCTCCACGTAGCGCTTGAGTATTTTCTGAAAGCGCGACAATTCGGAGCGGTCGGAGAAATCTTCCTTTACCACGCCGTTCACCTCGAGATAGGCGGCTTTCGCCGCTTCCTCGAAGGGGAAATACTCGCCCTTTAGGATAATGATAATGCACTCGGTCTTAGGCCGCGTAGCCCGTATATTGACTACTATGGACTTCCAATGCCGCGGGAAATCGCGGGCGCTCATGATCAGGGCGTCAGGCTCGAGCTCCTCCAGATTATCCAGCGCCTTGAGGGGGTCTCTATACCGTATGGTGTCGAGCCCCAGCGGGCGCAGGTAAAACGAGGCGAGTTTGGCTATATCATCGTTTTCTACGATTAGCAGAGCCTTCATTCTGTACCTTTATTTACTACGGTATACGCGATTATATACCAGATATCGTCCCTCTTCTCAAGCTCATAGCTATATTGTTTTATCATGCTGAAGCCATCATAGGCGAATTTGAGCATGGCCGTCACCGTACCCGCGTTTGGCCGGTACCTCGTCTCGCTGATTTCAAAGCTGCTCGGTATGACGATGATATCCTGATCGACGACGCTGGCCATTAAGTCGGCCTTGTATGCTTCGAGCATCCTGCGCCTGCCGTCGTCCGATTCCCGCGTATAGGCCCGCTTCTTGTCCGGGTTGCCTAAGAGCAGGCTCTCTATATCGAGGTAGAGGAAGAATTCGTTCCACTGCCCTCGTTGCCTGGCGTTTATGGTGCGGGTAACCACCTCGTCGGGGCCGATGCGCTCGGGCTTGAGTATATCGGCCGTGTCGGCCTTGAACAGCTGGGCGGCCGCGGGAGAGGGCACGCCGGGCCTGAGCGACAGCGATAGGGCGTTGGACTGAAGCGCTCCTGCCGCGCCTCCGGCGCTCAGTTCTGGCCAAAAGCTGCAGCGGAGCACATAGGCCCCCGCCTCGTCGATATGCACGTAGTCGCGCAGGTCCTCTATGAAGGAGTACTCTTCGCCAGGCAGCAGGGATAGCTCGCGGTAGTATACGGGCGAGCTCGACGCCATGGCGCGCTTCCATGCGTCGCTGGCCTGTATGGCGCGGTTAGAAAGGCTGCGCAGGTCAAAGCCCACGGAATGCCTGCGCTCTTCGGCCAGCTTAAATCGGTAGGTGAGAGGCGAGTCGTTCCGTATCGTCACCTTTACCGGGATTTCGGAGCCGGGCATGTATATGCGCTTGTCGTAGAGGCTGATGGACAGCTGCGCCTGCGCCGAAACGGAGGCCAGGAGTAGGGCGCCGATTAAAGCGGCCAGTATGGTTTTTCGGACATGCACCGTAGTCGTCTCCTTGTGCGCTCAAGGCCCTTTGAGGTAGTATAGCCGGAGCGCAATCCTTCTTCAATTGTCGGAAGATTTATATGAACACCTTACCCTTGCCTTCTTTTGCCCAGAGTCTCGCCAAGCACGCGCAATCGGCCGTTTTCCTCGACGCGCTTCGGCGCGGCTCGTTTCCCATAGACTGCTCCGAGCTTGAGGCTCCCCTCGCCGCCGTACTCGTGGCCTCGGCCGCTCGCATGCTGCCCAAGTCGAAATTCCTCGTGGTAGCCGCCTCGGACGCCGAAGCGGAGGCTTTTGCGGCCGACTGCGCCTTGGCCGGCGCCCCCGCCATGGTCTTTCCCTGGTGGCGCACCGCCGCCTACCGGCCCGTGGAGCCCCGCTCTTCCGCCTTCGGCGAGCGCGCATCGGCCCTTGCCTCGCTGCTCGACGACTATGGCCCCCGCGTACTCGTCGCCGGCCAGCGCGCCGCCATGACGCCGGTGCCGCCTCGCGAATTCTTCTCCAAAGGCCTTTTCAGGCTGCGCAAGGGCGACGCCATAGACGCGCTCGCGCTTGCCGACCGCCTGGCCGCCTGGGGCTACCTCCGGGTGCCGCGGGTAAGCCTGCACGGCGAATTCGCCCTGCGCGGCGAGGTGCTCGATATTTTTATGCCCGGCGACGAGGACGCCCTGCGCATCGTGTTCGAGTTCGACGTGGTGGAGGCCATACGCCGCTTCGAGCCCGCCTCGCAGGCGTCCAGCCCCGAGCGGCCCGATACCGTGCTCCTGCGCCCCGCGCGCGAGCTCGTATGGACGCGAGAACTGGCCGAGGCCGCCGGCGCGGCCCTGCTCTCCTGCCCGAAATCGGGCTCCGACCGGCATGAGGACGACGTGGCGGCCCTCGTGGAGTCTTTAGCCGAGCGCGGCGAGGCAAAGGGCGAGGAATACCTCTATCCCCTGGCCTTCGGGCGCGTGCCCTCGATCTTCGAGTACCTGGACGCCGATTCGGTGGTCGTGCTCCTGGACCGGGAACGCCTCATAGGGCAGGCGGAGGCCGTGCGCCGCGAATACGCGGGGCTGTACCGCAAGGCCCTCATGGACGCCCCCGCGCCGCCGCCCGAGCGGGTGCTCGTGGACATAGAGGCCGTCATAGCCTCCGTGCCCCGGGCCGTATCGAGCTGGGCGCTTAAGGACGCCGCCGCGCAGGACAGGCTCGCCTTCGGTTCCGAGGCGCCGC
>JBFZES010000262.1:0-2515 GCA_041306725.1 Spirochaetaceae bacterium
CCGCGCTTGCAAAAGCGACGGTATGGCCCCATTATTGAGGGCATATATCGATCGCGAGGCGGCGTATGAAAACTATAGGCCTTATCGGCGGCATGAGCTGGGAATCCTCGGCCGTGTACTACAGCCTGATTAACCGGGAGCTGCGCGAGCTGCTGGGGAAGAGCCATTCGGCTTCCTGCCTCCTCTTCTCCTTCGATTTTCAGGAAATCGAGGATCTCCAGTACGCCGGGGATTGGGCGGCGCTGCGCACGCGTATGTTTGCCGCGGGCCGGTCGCTTAAGGCGGCCGGAGCGGAGCTTCTGGTGCTGTGCACCAATACCATGCATAAGGTAATGGACGGCGCTGAGGCCGAGCTTGGCCTGCCCTTCCTGCATATCGTGGACGCCGCCGGCGAGGCTATCAAGCGAGATGGGCTTAAGCACGTCGGGCTTTTAGGCACGCGCTTCACGATGGAAGGCGGCTTTTACGCGGATCGCCTGCGCGAGCGCTACGGCCTGGACGTAATCGTGCCCGAGCCCTGCGATCGCGACGCGGTGAACGAAATCATTTACGGCGAGCTGGTGCGCGGGCAGCTGCGCGATGAGTCGCGCGAGCGCTACGCGGCAGTCATAGACGATCTAGCGGCCCGTGGCGCCGAGGGCGTGATCTTAGGCTGTACCGAGATAGGCTTGCTCATACAGAGCCATCCTCTTGTGCCCCTCTTCGATACGACGGTATTGCATGCCAAGCAGGCGGCCCGCCTGAGCCTGGCCTAAGCGGGTATCAGGCCGGGGCGCCGGCTTGGTTTACGCCTGGGGCAGCCTGATAAGGCCAAGCCCCTGCCGTATAGCGCCTAAGTGCCAAGCGCCGTGAGCGAGCTGGCCGAAAAGGCCGGTCATGTTCATGTCGTCCGCCCAGGGCAGGCCTTGCGTTATTGCTTCCCGTATCCCCGCGTATTCGGCGCGGAGCCCGGCGAGCAGGCTTTTCCATTCGTCCTCGTCAACCCTGTCATAGCGCCAGCTGCTAGCCCATACCGCGCCTTCATGCGGATTTTCGCCGCGCAGCGCCCTATTGGCCAAGTTTAGCGCAAAGCGTATATGGCCGGCGTGCATGGCCGCGCTCGCCCGCTCGCCTTCGCGGAAGGGCTGCGACGCTTCGGAGGCGCTGAGCATCTCGAGCGTGCCGAGCAGGCCGCTGGCCTTCTCGTTGTCCGCGAACCAGGTCATGCAGGGATCGGCCGGGCCTTCGTAGCCTTCGTCCATAAGGGTTAAGAGCATGGCGCCGAGTTTTTCGCTTTCTATAGTCATGGCGTGCCTCCAGGTTTCCCGTTTACGGGTTCGCTATCGTCGCATGATTTCAGGCTTGCGGCAATCGCTTAGCTGGGCGACAATTTTCCTCATGGACCGGAATCATGTGTTTGGCCGCGACGCTCCGCCTTGGGTACGTTACCGCGCCTTGCTCGATCTGGAAGGCCTTGATCCCGAGGCGCCCAAAGCCGTGGAAGCCAGGCTCGCCATGGAGAAGAGCCCTCAGCTTCAGGCATTGCTCTTAAGCATAACGCCCTGGCCGGGCACGGTATTGAATAGCCATAAGAGCGCCAGCCAGGGCTTCCACAGCCTCAGTTTCCTGGCCGACCTAGGCGTATCGCCACGGCAGCCCGCCCTCGCCGCGGCGCTCCTCTCCGTGCTCGGGCGCATGGGAGACGACGGCATGCCGCGCCTGCCCATGACCTACCCCGAGCATTTCGGGGGCTCGGGCAAGGAAGAGTGGTGCTGGGCTTTGTGCGACGCCCCGCTCGTGCTTAAGGCCTTGGTGCGCTTGGGCCATGGCGCGGACCCGAGGGTAGCCGCGGGCGTGCGTAGGGTATTCAGCCTTGCTCAGCCCTTCGGCTGGCCCTGCGCCGTCTCACCCGAGCTGGGCAGCTTCCGCGGGCCGGGGCGCAAGGAAGACCCCTGTCCCTTCGCCAACCTGATTTGCCTGGATCTAGCGGCGGCCTGCGCGGAAACGCCGGGCGCGGATCCCTTTCCCGACGGCATACGCGGACAGGCGGCGCTGAAGGCGGGCATAGCCTCGCTCTTTTCCTGCTGGGAGCGGAGCCTTGATTGGCATCCCTATATATTTTACGCGGGCACGGATTTCCGCAAGCTCAAGGCGCCGTTCATCTGGTATGACCTGCTGCACGTGGCCGACGCGCTGTCGCGCTTCCCCGAGGCGCTCAAGGACCCGAGCTTCGAGGAAATGCTTGCCGCCTTACGCTCCAAGCGCAAGGAGGACGGCAGCTACTGGGCGGATTCGGTCTATCTGCCCTATAAGGCTTGGGATTTCGGGCAGAAAAAAGCGCCGTCGCCCTGGATAAGCCTCATGGTGGAGCGCATAGAGCGGCGCGCGTCGGCTTAATCGCGGCCCGTTGCGTCCGCTTAGTCGCAGTTCTTAATAAAGGCGTCCTTAAAGCCCAGGGCTTTGGCCTTGTGCAGCTGTTCGGCGGCGTCGTCGGCGTCAAGTGCGGGCAGGATGACGCGAAAGAAGCCGGCGCCGG